>NZ_JAZFTO010000169.1:0-2422 GCF_036446775.1 Candidatus Desulfatibia sp. | reverse complement strand
CAGGATGGGGAAAACGTCCGTTTCTTTGATGATTTGATCAAGGACAAGGTGGTAGCTATCAACTTTATCTACACCCGTTGCCCGGACACCTGTCCCCTGGAGACCGCACAACTCGTTCGGGTACAAAATATCCTGGGCGATCGGCTGGGCAAGGATGTTTTCTTCTACTCCATCAGCATTGATCCGGAAAACGACACCCCGGCAGTCCTCAAGGAATACAAACAACGGTTTAAAGCAGACTGGACCTTTCTGACGGGTAAAAAGTCGGACATTATCCAGCTGCGCAGGAAGCTGGGACTGTACGTCGAGGAGATCCAGGACGGTTCCAACAACCACAATGTGAACATGATCATCGGCAATCAGGCCACGGGCCGGTGGATGAAGCGCTCACCCTTTGAAAACCCCCATGTACTTGCCGAAACGCTTGGCAGTTGGCTCACCAGCTGGAAGGCGCCACCCAAGGGCAAGAGCGACAGTTATGCGAATGCACCGAAGTTGCGCAATATATCCCGCGGGGAACAGATATTTCGTACGCGTTGCGTCAGTTGCCATTCCCTCACCGGTACTGAGCTCGCGGGGGCCTTGGGACCGGACCTGCTGGGTGTCACCGAGAAGCGGGAATTACAATGGCTCCTCGATTGGCTGAAGGCGCCCGACCAGATGTTGAAGAAAAAAGACCCCATTGCGATGGCGCTCTACAAACAATACAACAACCTGGCCATGCCTAACATGCGTTTGAATCAGCAGGAGGCGGTGGATCTAATCGATTATATGGATGTGAAGAGTAAAAGATTGCAATTGAGGCGCGACATAAGGAAGCGCCAAAGAAATGCACCGGGAAAATTGGAGCGGATAAGTTCCGGGACGCCGGTGACCGCAGCGTTCCCTGTGAGTCAAGCGGAACCGGCTGACGATGTGGTCGCGATCATGAATGCATGGGTTCGGGAGGCACATGCCGGTGCGAAGGTGAATGCCGGATACATGACGTTGGTGAACGTGGGCTCCGAAGATGTGACACTGGTCAAGGTCGAGAGTGAGGCATTCGAGAACATTGAAGTGCATGAAATGGCCAGTGTCGATGGCCTGATGGAGATGCACGAAGTGACTGACCTGGTTATTCCTGCAAAGGGTCAAATTCGCTTCAAGCCCGGTGGCAAACATTTGATGTTGATGGGACCGCGACAGCACTTGACCAAGGGGCAGAAGGTCGATATGACCCTGACCTTTAAATCGGGCAAACACCAAACGGTGTCCATTATGGTCAAGGTAGCGGCCAGGTAAACATCATGAACTTTAAACGACTGCAATTTATTATTTTAATCGCACTCTTCACACAAGGAGTGTTTGTCACCGCAGCTCATGCAAAGGATACGTCCTATAAAAACTCTCCGTCAGTTGAGGTGATCGTTGAGACAACCATGGGGTCTTTTACACTGGAACTCAATCCAGAAAAAGCGCCGAAAACCGTTGCCAATTTCCTCGTTTATGTCGATGAAGGATTTTACAATAACACCCTGTTTCATCGCGTCATCCCTCGATTTGTCGTGCAGGGCGGCGGCTTTGAAAAGGGCATGGGAAAAAAGCCGACTCGTTTCCCGGTAAAAAACGAATCAGACAATGGTTTAAAAAATATCAGGAGCGCTGTTTCCATGGCCCGCACCAATAACCCGAACAGCGCAACCTCCCAGTTTTTTATTAATGACAGGCACAATCTGAGCCTGGACTATCGGGACAACAAACCAGGTTACACGGTATTTGGCAAAGTCACTGAAGGGATGGACATTATCGACAAAATAATCAGGGTCCCGACAACAACGTCCGGGTCCCATAAAAATGTGCCGAAGGACGATGTTGTTATTCTATCGGCTAAACGAAAAGGCTCGACGGGTGCACAAGACAAAAAACGGTTTATTGCAGGTGAGCATTATGTAGTGCTGGATAAGCCGGTTGCCACCCGGGATAGCAGCAAAATCGAGGTGGTGGAAATGTTCTCCTACGCCTGCTCCCATTGTTATGAGTTTGAACCATTGATTAAGGAATGGAGCAAACAGCAGGCCAATGACGTCGACTTTTGGTATTTTCCAGCCGTATGGAATAAGACGATGAAATTATTTGCGCGGGCATTTTATACCGCCCAGGAGTTGAATATTACAGAAAAAATACATCTTCCTCTGTTTACCGCAATAGTGATTGAACAAAAAAGACTGAGCAACGAAAGCGATTTGGCGGATTTTTTTGCGCACTATGGTGTTGACAAAAAAGACTTTGCCAAAGCCTTTAATTCGACGGCCGTGGACAGCCAGCTCAAGCAGGCCAAAGCGCGCGTACGCAGCTATAAGCCTGCCGGTGTGCCGGAAATCATCGTCAACGGTAAATATCGCATTGACCGCATGCGGGCAGGTGGGCAAACAGAGATGTTGGC
>NZ_JAZFTO010000168.1:0-8321 GCF_036446775.1 Candidatus Desulfatibia sp. | reverse complement strand
CTTAAGCGTTCATATTCTTTAATCGACAACAAAACCGCAACTGGCCGGCCGCGCCGCGTCAACTTAACCGACGGACCCTTTTCAACCGAATGGATTATAGACGGCAGCTTGTTTTTGGCCTCAGCTATAGAATACTGATTTCCCAATATATTTCTCCCTTATAACAGAAACAATGTTAATCATCCTTAAACATAGCCATCATTATAGCCATAATCAAGTCCTAATTTGAGGTAATTTAATAAGTCCAACGGGCTAAAATCACATCGATTTTCAACACCCAGTACCATCTGCCGGCCTGTCTCGGCAATTCCACGGGGAGCTATCCCAGTACGATAGTTCCTACCTACGGGGCAGGCGGGGCAGGCCCACGATTTTTCATTTCAACCTGAACAAATCATTTTTCACCAGCGATTTTGTCCGAAGCAATTTTTATTAACTTTTCAGCCAAATCCAAAACAGCCGCAGCATCTTCCTTGGTCAGCAGGGCATCAGGTTTATATCTGGCCACATTTCTCACCCTCAAAGATGCATTTAAACCCCTACCAATCACTTTGTCCAATTCACCTGTCTTTACATATAATTTCCCAAATAAACTGACGACGCCTCCATGACTTCCCGGCAAATCATCCTGTTTGTGGAGAATAAGAGCTTTGGCCGCCAGTTCAGCTGCATTATAGGCAGCATCCACAGCCAAGCGAATCCGCTTTAGTGCTAAAACTTCTTGGGCAGATTCAAAATATTCCTCTGCCAAATTCTTGAGATCTCTTGTCATTACCGCTTTTATTTCATCTTTTTCCATGGAATAAATCTCCAACCCATAACGGGTTATATTATATGTAAAGTAATCCTGATTTAGGAAAAGTTCATCAATACCTGCGATTAATACTTCCAAAGGGGCGTTATTTTCCATCATGAAGTCATATGTTCTATCCATAATGGCTTTTTCCACTTCAATTCCATCAGTTTTAAAAATTAGGATATCCACGTCTGATTCAGGTGTAGCACTGCCTTTTGCATAGCTGCCGAAAACAATGATTTTAGCAATATTTTTTTCTAATTCGCTGTCTAATAGGTACTTTTTGAAAGAAGTTATAAGTTTATTAATTTCCATCTATCTGTCACTTAAAACCCTCTGGTCAATATTTTTAAGTAACATCCCCTGATTAATTGCCGTTAGCAGAATATCCGGATCAACTTCTTCCTGATCGAAGATAACAACATCTATTTTGTCAGCCTTCAGTCCGGTCAATCTGCTTAGATTGCTTACGAGTTTTAGCTGAATATTAAGCCTGTGCGCTTTTTGCTCCAAAAGAACTAATATGTCCAAATCATTCAAGACCCGTTCTCCGCTGACAGCAGACCCGAACAGATAGGCTGCAATAATGTCGGGGTTTTCAGCCAGGTAATTTTTAATTTTGCTGATTTTAAACATGGGTTTCCCTGATTAATGAGATTCTGAACCCGTAAAAATAAGCAAACAATATTGGATACCTGCTAAAGATGCCAGGAGCAATTTTAAACAGATAATCCCTAATATTTTCTATACGGACATCTGGCATTTTACACCACTTTATTTGATCATAACCAGTTTGTCGCGGGAAATTCCTAATTCCAATATTTTTTCTAAAACCGCATCATTTGAATTCAAGGATGAGATAAGAATTCTGTCGAAGGACAGCGAATCGAGCATGGAAGAACCTATCACTCTATTTCCCAAAAATTTCTCGCCGATCTTTTCATCGTCCGCCACAGCCACCATTTCAATAGGAGTCTCCTGTATCGAGAGGTAGGCGATCTCTGAAAAATCATTGGCACCGTATAAAATTATGCGCCGAATTCCTTGAGACTCAAAATCGTTGAATAGATTGCTCAGTTTCCGGCGGGCTTCTCTGTAAAATTGATAGGAATATTGAATATACTGATAAGTCAGCCGTGTCTTTTCGGCCGCACCTTTGGGTGTAAGGATATATTTGACCCGATTTTTTGGTATATTGGTTATCTTGAAGTAACCCTTTTGTACCATGCGCTTAACAAACGAATTGACAAGCCCCAGGGAAATATTTAACTCTTTTGCTAATTCGCGCTGGCTGGGGGCGCTTTCCTTGTCGATTTCTTCAAAAATCTTTAATGTGCGGAGGTCTTGGTTGTCCATGGTTCTGGATTCTGGATTCTGGATACTTGATGCTTGTTGGAGCGCAGCGGAAATCCCGATTTATCGGGGATACTGGATGCTGGGTGAAAGAGGTAAGGTATTAGTCTCGTTTTATTGAATATATTACAAATCTATAAATAGGCGAAAGAAAAAAAGAAGGATATTTTTGGCTAAATGCATAGCTCCGCACGGTGGGTTGCATTATTGCCCGGCGGAGAGCAAACTGCATTTGGTGTATATGGTGTGAAGTTATAGGTGTTTAGGTCTGATCTGTTCATAAATTGAACGCAACCTGTTCATACATTGAACACAACTTAGATTATATGTCAAGATAAAACCGCAATAAAAGCGCCTTGCGATTTTATAAAACGCGGCTGCGCCGCTATTAAATTGAATAAAAAATTTGTGTTAGCTTGAATTTTTTTTGGGAATATGGTTCATGAAATTTCTGCGTCCAGAACTGCCCGGATTTTTTCGGCTGTAACTTTTCCGATACCATCAACCTCGGTCAAAGTCTGAACAGATGCATTCATGACGTTTGATACAGATTTGAAATGTTTCATTAAGCGTTTTGCAAGCTTTGGTCCAACTTGAGGGAGGCCTTGTAATATGTACAATTGTTTTGACTTTAGTCTTTTAGGTCGATAGCCGCCTCTAAGTGGTACTACATCAATACAGGTTTCAATCTGCCTGCTGATCATCAATAAAATATCTCTGGAATCTTCTTTAGAACGTGAAAAAATAACTGGAACATACCATATTGTTTGAGCTGAAATTATGGCTCCCTTGATAGCCATTCGGTCAAATTTATGGTCAGTTTTGTAAGGATTGCCTTCAATAAGAAGAATCGGATTTGTACAATATTTTTTTAGATTTGATATTTGATTGAACAACCGTCCATCAATGATTGATATAAGAAAATCTTTGGCAGTCTTGCGCTCGACGGTTATTACATCATTAATGATGTAATCTCCATAAGGGATCTTTATTGTATCTAATAAAACACCTCTGTTTTCGAGCAATTCAATTAGTCCGGATTCGGATTCGCGATAATCTGCTGTGATTCTCAAGTTGGATAATATCCTGTGAAAAGCGGGTTGAAACTTGGATCTGGATTGCTTAGAGTCAATTCAGATCCAAGTTTTCCCCTTGGTGCTCTACTGAAGCATAATTAAAGCACCCCTATTTTATTTTGATCAAGTCGCCATGTGAAATCTTTATTCCACAGCTAATCGGTCCTTATTTAGTTCATAGGTCTTGGGTCCGATACCGGGAACCTTTATAATGTCTTCGGTGGTTTTAAAGGGGCCGTTTTCCTCTCTGTGTTTTACGATTCGTTCTGCATACTTTGTCCCGATACGTTTAAGCTGAACAAGTTCTTCCACGGTAGCCTTGTTTAAATTAATCTTTTCGGACTCCCCTGCCCCAATAGGACCAGCAAGAACCATCATGATCGCAACGGTAATGCACAACAATGTCGCTTTCTTCAACTTTTTCATAACTTACTCCTTTTTTGATGTTTAATAATTGATGTTTAATAATTGAAACACAATAACAAAACAGATTAAAGCCGACTTATATAAAGCTACTATCAAAAACTATGCCAGGATTTAATAGATGGTAGATGATATCAGAAGGAGGAAGAATTTCCAGAACGTCTGGATGTGAAAATACTTTTAAATATCGCAATGTAACAATTATTGAAAACTGAAATGTTGTCAAAAAAATTGTGTCGTCAAATCAGATTTGTTTGAATTCAGGGAGTGCGGTTTTAGAGGATATTATCAATTACGCACAAAATTTTGGGCATAAATGCACAAATAAATGGGCATTGATCTTAATTGGAGTTCTTTAGACAAATAATAGAAGTGAAACGGCCATCCAACAACATAAACTGCAATGACATCTGGCGCTGTGGATAGAAAGAGTTTTGGAACCAGATTTGTTAAGTTTCTGAATGCTGAATCGCCCTCTGTCTTAGAAGATGGTCCGCCAGAACAAGGTTGACCATGGCTTCACATACAACATTAATGCGGGGGATAGCTGCAATATCGTGACGACCCTTGACTGAAACGGTTCTGGGGTTTCCCGCAACGTCAATGGTATTTTGTTCAATCTCGATCGAAGGAATCGGTTTAACGGCCACCCGGACAACAATATCATCTCCACTCGAAATTCCGGCAAGGATGCCGCCGGCATTGTTGCTGTCAAAGCCCTGAGGAGTTATGGGGTCATTATTTTCAGATCCCAGCAGCACTGAAGCCTCAAACCCGGAACCGATCTCGACTCCCTTAACCGCACCGATACTCATCAAAGCTTTTGCCAAATCCGCATCTAACTTGTCAAACACCGGTTCTCCAAGGCCTCTGGGAACCCCTCTTGCCATAATTTCAACTATTCCGCCGATGGAATCTCCCTGCTTGCGAACACTGGCAACGCGTTTTTTCATCTTTGCAACAGCATCCATATCCGGGCAGCAAAACACATTATTACCGATTATGTTCAGATCACGCTTGATTGCTTTGATACCGCCTAATTCTACTGTGTAAGCAATAATTTCAATTTTTTCGGATTCAAGCAGAGCCTTGGCAACAGCCCCGGCCGCCACCCTTGCCACGGTTTCCCGAGCCGACGCCCGCCCGCCCCCGCGCCAATCACGTACACCGTATTTTGCCAAATATGTTATATCGCCGTGACCGGGTCTAAATAGATCAGCATAGGGCTCATAAGCTTTGGAGTCGGCATCTTTGTTCTCTACCATAATCGCGATGGGTGTGCCGGTAGTCATTTCCTCAAAAACACCCGACATGATAACCGCTCGATCCGGTTCCCGTCTGCTGGTACTTGCAGGCGAACCGCCTGGCCGTCTGCGGTCCAGCATGGACTGAATGACCTCTGCATTTAGGGGTATTTTAGGGGGACAACCATCGATAACAACGCCAACACCCTGGCCGTGAGACTCGCCCCAGGTCGTAATTCTGAATAGTTTTCCGAAAGTGTTGCCAGACATAATTTATATTTGACAGGATCTACAGGATTTACAAGATTTATTCTTTATATAATCCTCCAAATACTTCCCAAAAATTCGGGAAAGATTTTTCAACGCATCTTTCGTCCTTTATGAAGATGCCCGGGACTTTTAATCCGGCCAGTGCAAAACTCATGGCAATGCGATGATCGCCGTATGTATCTATTTCAGCGCCGCCGGGATTGCCGCCGGTGATCATCATGCCGCTATCGCTGCAGCTGACTGCAATACCCATCTTTGACAGTTCATTAACGACAGAACCCAACCTGTCGCTCTCCTTGGCCTTCAAATGCGCGACATTTTCGATGACCGTTGTTCCGCTGGCAAAGGCTGCCACAACAGCCAGAGTAGGAACCATGTCCGGCATGTCGGCCATGTCTGTAGTTACGGCCGTAAGGTCTTTGCCGGAGACTTGAATGCCGTCCTTTTGGTAAGATACTTTACACCCCATGGCTTCAAGGATCTCCACAAAACGAACATCACCCTGTCGCGATTTTCTGTTGACACCCTTAACCATAATCTCGGCACCGGTAATTGCTGCTGCCGCCCAGAAATATCCGGCCTGGGAGCAGTCGGGTTCTACCGTATAGGAACCTGATCGATATGTTTGTCCACCCTGAACCCAGAAGCGCTCGTAGCCGTCACGCCTGATTCCTACGCCGAGTCTTTCCATTACTTCAACGGTCATGTCCACGTAGGGTCTCGACACCGGCCCTTCAATCACGTTTATATCAATGCCGTTTTTTGTATACGGTGCGATTAGCAGCAGCGCCGAAAGAAACTGGCTGCTGATTCCGCACTTCAGCGCAATACTGCCGCCTGCTAAGTCTCCCCCTTTTATCTCCAGCGGCGGACATCCATTGCTGTTAACTGATCTGGCATTGACCCCAATCTGCTTCAATCCGTCTACCAAATCCTGGATGGGTCGCTCTCCCATACGCTTTGTCCCTGTCAAAGTGTAGATCCCTTTGCCAAGCGCTGCCACAGCCGTCAAAAGGCGCATTGAAGTTCCGGAGTTGCCAAGATAGACAGGTTCTGTGCGAGGTTTTAACATTCCTTTGGTCCCCTGCACGATAAATTTACTACCATCAATCTCTATCGCTACGCCCATCTGCCTCAAAGCTTCCAGAGTATGTGTAGTGTCTTCACTTTTGAGGCCGTTATGAATCGTACAGACGCCGTCTGACAAAGCAGCCCCAATCAGGATGCGGTGCGTATAGCTTTTTGAGCCCGGAACCGATACCTCGCTCGCACTTATTTTTTGGGGTTTTATTTCGATCATATTTTTATCTACTTTTCGTAACCGTTCAGGGTTCAAAGGTTCAGGGTTCAGAGGTTCAACGAATAAAGACAACGTTTAATCCCACCAATGGCAGGAAACCTGTGAATGCATTAAAAAGACAACCCTAAGCCTCGCCTGCCCTCGGTAGGGCAGCGGTGAACTCTGATTCTGTGAACCCAACAGAAAGATAACCCTGAACGTTGAACCCTGAACCTTTGAACGCATACTACTTTTCTGTGATGGTTTCTTCTATTTTAATACCGAAATGCCGGCCGGCCTCTTCAAGAGCTACCAGGACCTTGTCGCCGGGCTTTAGGTTTACCACTGACAGCGCCTTTCCTTCAGGATCGGTCAACCGGATGGTCTCAGCGTTTTGCAGAATACTTGTCACCTGCCGGTCGCCGACAGCGGCCGTAACCAGCATTAAGGGGCGTTTTTCGATCTTCAAGCGACCCACAATGGCGGATATCGTGTTCCCCATATAATCGACAATCAAAACCTGGCCGCCGGTTGCAAGCTCTGAAAGATAGCTGGTCTTGCCGCCGGGTATGCGTGTGTAAGCATGCACCGGTCCGGCGTTTACTCTAAACGGCCTGGGAGAAACATAAGGGTTGGAAATACTTTCGGCATGAACCAGAAACAAAGCACTGCTGCTGTTCCCTACCAATATCCCCTGCCCCGCGGTCATTGTTGTGCAGGTATCCACGCATACCCTATCGCCCATTCCTACAGATTTGACTGCGGTAATTTCGGCCGCTTCCAGCAAGATTTTATCCGCTTGTGAACGTAGTTCGGTAATTGTTTTTTTCAGTTCACCCACATCGGTTGTATGCAACAGAATATGCCTTACACCCTTTTCAAGAATACCGAAGGCGGTTTGCGCCTCCTCCAGATTTTGAACCTGGGCAATAACATTGGCGCCTTTGGCGATTAAGTTCTCAAGGGGTATGATCGTCCAGTCGCTGCACTGTAGAATAACCTTTTTACTCCGGGTGAGCTTGACGATCTCTTCTTCGTCGGCACCGCTTTTTATGTTAAAAATGATCACATCTTCTCCAAGCTTTAAATCGCCGTCTTCAGAGATAGTCTCAATCCGGCCCAGAGCTTTGACCTTGTCGGAATACCCCGGTGGGACCATGATACCGTCGGCACCCCCTTCCAGGGCCGTTGTTACAATTTTTTTATCCCAAGGATCGACTTTTACCCAGATTTTTCGCATCTTCCCACTCCCTCAACGGCATCGTGCCGATTGCCGTTTGTCATTTGACATTTGTCAATAGTCGTTTGTTTTTTATATAGCTCTATGCGTTATAATTCTATCTACGAATGACTAATGACCAGTGACTATTCTAATAATTTAAGGGCGTCTTCAATGCTGCTGTCATCATGGACAATGGCAGAAATAGCCCTGACCATACGCATCGGATCTTTATGTTGAAACACATTGCGGCCGATGGAAACACCGGCTCCGCCCGCTTCAATGGAACCACTTACCATTTCCAGAATCTCCCGGTCTGAATCCATCTTAGGCCCTCCGGCAATAACTACCGGAACCGAACAGCCTGACACAACTTCTTTAAATGTTTCCATCGAACCGGTATAAGAAACCTTGACAATGTCAGCACCCATTTCATCACCAACCCGGGCCGCATGCTTGACCGCATTGACATCAAACTCGTCTTTTATCTTTTCGCCCCGGGGATAAATCATAGCAAGCAGCGGCAAGCCCCACATACGCGCTTCATAACTTATCCTACCAAAATCATTGAGCATCTCTTTTTCTTGGCCGTTTCCAAGGTTTATATGGATAGAGACCGCATCGGCGCCTAATTTGATTGCTTCCTCAACCGAACAGACCA
>NZ_JAZFTO010000167.1:0-2525 GCF_036446775.1 Candidatus Desulfatibia sp. | reverse complement strand
AAAAATTCTGGTGTAAAATACAAAAAATTTAAAATTAGCGGAAAAATAGATGAGGAGATAAAGATGGATTTCGATTAAGAGTCAGTGCTAAGTTAGGGTGTTAAAAGGCGAGACGGAGAAAATCCTTGACAACCTTGAAGTCAATATTTGATGATCTCGTAAAAAGTCACGAATTTAACCAGAGGCGGAATAAACACAGGAGATAGATATAATGACTCAAATTCATGAAAGTGTCTGCGGCGCCCAAAAACAAAATAAGGGCCAAAAAGATCGGGACGCTGCCGTTAAACGATCGTTGCAAAAAATTAAAAACAAGTTTATTGTTTTGAGCGGCAAAGGCGGAGTGGGTAAAACCAGCGTCTCTGTCAATCTTGCCATTGCGCTGGCCGCTAAGGGGTATAACGTGGGGATCATGGATGTTGATTTGCATGGTCCGGATGTGCCGCGGATGCTCGGGCTCAAAGGGATGCTCGATCTGAACGAAAACCGGAAACTGCGCCCCATGGCGTACTCGGAAAACCTGAAAGCGGTTTCAATTGAATCGCTTAGCGTACGCAAGGATGATGCCATTATTTGGCGGGGACCGCTCAAAAATGCGGCGATTCAGCAGTTTATCAGCGAAGTGGAATGGGGTGAGCTCGATTATTTGATAATCGATTCTCCTCCGGGAACCGGTGACGAACCTTTGACCGTAGCCCAGACAATTGACGACGCCAAAGCGATTATTGTCACCACACCCCAGGAGGTTTCTCTGGCGGATGTGAGGAAGTCCATCAGTTTCTGTAACGTTGTAAAAATGGAGATTTTCGGCCTGATTGAAAACATGAGCGGATTTAACTGCCCGCATTGCAGCGCAATGATCGACCTGTTTGGCTCCGGCGGTGGCGAAAAAACAGCCGAGACGGCCGGGATAAAATTTCTGGGGAGGATTCCGTTCGATCCCGGTCTTGTTGCTTGCGGCGACTCCGGAACCTCGTTTCAGGAAAAATATCAAGATTCCCCGGTAACAAAGACTTTTGTTAATATAGCCGAAATTATGTCTGCCTCATGAAACATTCGAATTAACTATCAGCCACTAAGGCACAAAGGCACCAAGGGTGAAATGACAGCCAAGCCAAATACGCGTGTTGATATCGGGGGTCTGGAACTTAAGAACCCTGTAATGACGGCATCCGGCACTTTTGGATATGGCCGCGAGTTTGCAGATCTTATTGATTTAAACCGCCTGGGAGCTATTATCGTAAAGGGTTTGTCACTCGAGCCGTCAAAAGGGAACCCGCCTTTGAGAATCGTCGAAACGCAGTGTGGTATGCTGAATGCCATTGGGCTCGAAAACGTTGGGTTGGAGGCGTTTGTTAAGAAAAAAATACCGTTTTTGCAAAAACTGACAACGCCGATTTTAGTCAACATCTACGGGAAAACTAAAGCAGAATATGCCGAACTGGCCGCGCGCCTGGAAGATATTGAAGCAATATCAGGGATTGAAGTAAATATTTCATGCCCCAATGTAAAGGCCGGCGGGGTAGCATTTGGCGCTTTTCCGCAAACTGCTGCCGAGGTTGTCAGGGCGGTCCGGAGCAGGACGACCAGACTACTGGTGGTCAAGCTTTCTCCCAATGTAACCGACATTGTGGAAATCGCCCGCAGTGTGGAAGCCGCAGGTGCGGACTCGGTTTCGTTGATCAACACCATAACCGGCATGGCCATCGACATTGAATCGCGGCGTCCAAAGCTGGCCAATATAACCGGCGGGCTATCCGGTCCGGCCATAAAACCCGTAGCTCTGCGCATGGTCTGGCAGGTTGCTCAAAGCGTAAAGATACCGGTCATCGGTGTCGGCGGTATCATGAATGCCAAAGATGCGCTGGAATTCCTGATAGCGGGGGCTGCGGCCGTTCAAATCGGGACCGCCAATTTCATCAACCCGCGGGCAACCTTAGATGTCATTGAGGGGATAGAATCATATTTAATAGCAAAGGAAATTCCCGATATATCCGAGATTATCGGGTCCCTGGAAGTTTAACCGAATATTTCATGAACAAAGTCAAAAGATTTTTATAAAGGTTGATAAATTTGTAAAGAGTGAAAAGTTCTTTTTTACGAACGTTTTAAGTAACTTTTCAATAAGTTCCGGTAAGTGGTCCGGCAGCCTCCATTTATTATGTCCTTAAAAACCTGGTCCTTTGGGCCTCCGGCTCCGCTTCCAGCCCGTAGGGCTTACAGGCCGGAGGGTAGAGCCTACGCCTCGGAGAGCCAGGTCAGAGATATCCGGATCTGCCTTATTACAAATAAATCACAAATTCCAAGCACCAAATTACAAATAAATCACAAATTCCAAGCACCAAACATTAAATAAATAACAAATCACAAGCACCAAATTTCAAATAAATCACAAATTCCAAGTCTCAAATTCCAAACAAGGGCTAAAACTATTTTTTTATTCTTTTGTTTGTTATTTGTTTTTTCGGTCATTGGAATTTATTTGTTATTTGTATTTTGTTATTTGGGATTTCCCCTTTTGGTCA
>NZ_JAZFTO010000166.1:0-28957 GCF_036446775.1 Candidatus Desulfatibia sp. | reverse complement strand
CGGTATTGTCCTAACTGAGGTACTGCAAGGAATTAGGAAGGATTCAGAGTTCAAAAAAACGAGAGATCTTTTCAACACCTTACTCTTCTTGCCAATGCCCTATCCTGTCTTTTTGAAGGCTGCGGAAATTTACAGGGGCCTGCGTCGTAAAGGTATCACCATTCGAAAATCCGTGGACTGCATGATCGCTTCAGTCGCTATAGAAAACGACATTCCACTCCTTCACAATGATAAGGACTTTGAGGCCATAGAGGAACACTGTGGCCTCAAGTGTTATAAATAATAAAAAAAATAACCATGTCATGACGCTGACTGGGTTTTCGCTACGCTCAACCCCAGCAGGTTATGTCTACGTTAGGTTTCAGATTTTTCACTAAACTAAATTAAGATATTAAAATGCTGACCAAAGATTGAGTGACATTAGGGAAAGCTTGGGTTGTTAAAGCTGGCCGACAAATTTGTCCACCTCGATCCTCAATTCGTAGATGTCTCCCATCATGGACAGAAACTCCTTCTCACTGCTGATATCGAGATAAGTTGCTGTTGAGTCGGCTATTTTGTGTTTAGTGTCTTTGCTCAGTTCCTCTGTGGACAATACTGCTACAATATTCCCCAAGCAGATCATACGCTGAGAACTTTCCGAAAAATTGTCATGCTCCACGTCGATCAGATCTTGAAGTGTATGAAATTCACAAGCATTCCTGATTATGTCCGGCAATCTCCAATGGTCGCAAAGTAGTTTGCCTAAGAAAGCGCTCGGTACCATTGCAAGATTTTCTTCTGCTTCGCTGAAAAGACAGCCTTTTTCTCTTTTGAAATTGGTAAGCGCTTTGTAGTGGTCAGGGAAAAACTTTAGATAAACCAATTTGCCAATGTCATGTAATATAGCGGCTGACCATAGGTCCTCATAAGACAACTGCGGATCATAATTTTTTGCAAGGTACTTGGTGGACAGAGCCGTAAAAAAAGAATGGAACCAGAACTTGTCGAGCTCACTCTTTTCCTCAATGGCCAGCGTATTGACCACGGACAAGGAAAGGGTCATCCGATAAACCTCATTGAGCCCCAAAAATGCAATGGCCGTCAGCACGTCTGATACTTGTCTGGGCATGCCGTAATAGGCAGAGTTTACAACTTTCAGCACTTGTCCAACCAAGGCTGGATCACCGCTGACAAATTCAGCTATCTTCTTGATATTCACGTTAGGGTCGTGGATAGCACTCTGAATACGAGTCAGTACCTCCGGCAAGCTAGGCAACGTGTGGTGCTCACGAAGAAATGTCTTTGGATCTATTTCGATGGGTTCAAGTTTTGTCATATTATGCAACTTCAAGTTCTTTGCAGAAAAAGATTGAATATCCTGCCGTTGATATCTCTATAGCTTGTCGATCTGTTCTTTATAGTTGTGGTCCAGTTCGATACATTTATCAAATAACCGTTTAGCCTCTGATGTTATTTGACTAGTCCGGCTTTTGCGTTACGCTCCAGTATTTTGTCATTGCAAAGTACAATATTCTATTATCGGCAAAAAGCCGCAAGATCTTGAGGACAAGTTGGTGCCTGTTATGTTTTTGAGCTGCTCATCCCAGTGCACAATGCACAAAAATATCAAAGTATTTATTATTCAAACATTCAAATAGCATGCCAAAAAGCCGAGTGATGTATTAGCTATATTTTGACCTTTGATTATAGCAGGTTATGGGAGGATCTTAAGGCAGGATTATTAAAAATATAGATTAAGGCGGCGTTTTAATTGACGTGCGGGAATCGCGGAATCGGGGTCGCATCTTGACTAGTGATTAAAATATTTAACATTTAGAGTAAATTCACCTTGATAACGTAAAAACTAATGGTTTTGACCTTAATATGGCGGTTGACAATTTAATCAATCCAAATTAGACTAGTCTCAAACTAGTCTAAGGAGTTATGCCATGGAAACCGTAGGTGCCTATGAAGCCAAAACCCATCTGCCCAAGTTGCTGGAACGCGTGCTCAAGGGTGAGCGTATAACCATTACAAAGCATGGTGTTCCTGTCGCTGTATTACAACCCCCTGATCCTGCAAAAAAAGTGGATACCCGATCAGTCATTGTTGAACTTAGAAAATTTCGTGACAAACACAGTCTTAGTGGAATCTCAATTCGGGACATGATTGAAGAAGGAAGGCGGTAAATGGTCGAACATTTCGTTGTCGATAATTCTGTTGTAATGTCATGGTGCTTCAAAGATAAAACAAACAATTACGCCGATACCGTTCTGAACAGGCTCACCGAAGCAGCTGCCGTCGTTCCATCGATCTGGCCCCTTGAGGTTGTGAATGTTTTGTTAGTGGCCGAACGACAAAAGCGGCTCGGTGAATCAGACAGTATACGGTTCATAACTTTGTTATCCCAACTTCCGATCGTTGTGGAGCATGAACGACCAGAAATGATGATGAAGGAGCTTTTGGCTTTGGCAAGGGCAAATAATCTATCGAGCTATGATGTCTCATATCTGGATCTTGCAATGAGGAAAGGCTTTCCAATAGCCACCATAGACAACAAGCTAATCGAAACAGCCAGAAGGATTGATGTTCCAATTCTTGCAGCTTGATCGAATTGGTGAATCAATTGAAATTCGCGTTCAGCAAGGCCTTAGAAGGGCATTTGGGGGGGGGTGAAAAGATGGAAAAAATATTTGATGGTAAAAGGAATGTAAAATTAGGCACGGCAAAGCATCCTGCTGTTGTTAATGTAAAAACAAAAAAAAGAATGAAAGAAGTCACAAAGATTTTTGAAAAAAACGGCTGGAAATATACCATTGAAGTAGACCGGACCAAGCCGGAAGATATTACCGATTTAGAAATATTATTGAATTGGCCGCAACCAAGGGAAGCCGAGCAGAAAGTCGGACGCAACGATCCCTGCCCGTGTGGAAGCGGAAATAAGTATAAAAAATGCTGTGGTAAATAAGGCTATTTTAAATATCGCAAGAATAATCCGCGCATAACCACCTGCTTAACACCGGCGATTTTGTCGGGTAAGAAAGCCGCGTATTTTAAGTGAAATGCAAAGGAAAAAAAGGTGAGATGACAAATTCAGCGCATAAATATGTACATGGTTATTCAGCAAGAGAAATTGAAAGGCTTGTTGATCAGGCGACAACATTAACGGAACTTTTACACAATGACACAAAATATCCGGCGGGTGCGTCAGTATTGGAGGCTGGATGCGGAGTGGGGGCCCAAACATTCACATTGGTAAAAAATAGTCCCGCAGCACGCTTTACTTGTGTAGACATATCCGAGGAGTCTCTGCAGGCTGCAAAAATGAGTTTGGATGCAACCGGACACCAGAATGCCACTTTCAAACAGGCTGATATATTCAACCTGCCTTTTCCGGATAATAGCTTTGACCACATTTTTGTTTGTTTTGTACTCGAACATTTAAAAAATCCGGCAGAAGCATTGCGTAAACTCAAAGCAAAACTAAAACATGGTGGCTCAATCACCGTGATCGAGGGAGACCACGGTTCCACATACTTTCATCCGGACAGCAAGGAAGCCTGGCAGACCATAAAATGCCTGATTGACCTTCAAGCTCAGATAGGCGGCAATGCCCTCATTGGAAGACAATTGTTTCCTCTTTTAGCTCAAGCAGGTTTCGTTGATCCTTCAATTTCTCCAAGGATGGTTTACGTTGACTCAAGCAGACCGGAATATGTTGAAGGTTTTACGAAAAACACCTTCATTGCCATGGTCGAGGGAGTTAGAGATCAGGCAATTGATACTGGGATTATTGACGAAACTACATGGGAACAAGGGATAAAGGACTTATATAGGGCAACAGAAGCAGACGGTACCTTTTGTTACACATTTTTTAAAGGTGTGGCATATAAATAGCAACCGCCCGGCCGGCAAACGGGACAAAAGGCAACTATCTCGCGGCTGAGACCATGGAAGCGAGACCTTTGCAAAACGCCCCTTTTTGCTCTCCGAGGCGTAGGCTCGCCTCTCCGAGGCGGAGGCCCGGTTTCTGTGTCCCCGATGAACGGGATTTGTCAACAGGCTCAAATTTTAATCCGCCTGAGGCGGATTAATCCTCGAAATACTCTATGTATTCCTTGACCGATCAACGCATTTAAGTGTAAATTTTTTTTGTTCGACCATTCCATTTAGCTTTCCAAAAAGAAAATTTTACAGACCCTGGGAGCAAACGTGTTCAAATTTCTGCATGCCGCCGATATTCACCTTGACAGTCCTTTACAGAAGCTTCAGCAATATGAGGGGGCACCCGTTGAGGAATTGCGTCAGGCAACGCGGCGGGCATTTGAAAATTTGATTGAGCTGGCCGTTTCTGAGGGCGTCGATTTTGTCCTTATTGTCGGGGATCTTTATGACGGGGACTGGAAGGATTACAACACAGGGCTTTATTTTGTTTCCCGGATAGCAAAACTGCGGGATGCGGGTATCCCGGTGTACATCGTCACCGGCAATCACGATGCGGCCAACACGATGACGAAAACCTTACGGCTTCCGGAGGGCGTTTACCTCTTCCCCATAGACGAACCCGGCACGTTCCGTCTCCCGGCTCTTGGCATCGCCATCCACGGTCAGGGATTTGCCACAAAAGCAGTGAAAAAAGATTTGTCTGTAGGGTATCCGGCACCTGTGTCTGAATATTACAATATAGGAGTGCTTCATACCTGTGCAACCGGCCGAGAAGGTCATGAGCCGTATGCTCCCTGTAGCATCGCGACTCTAGAGTCAAAAGGTTACGATTACTGGGCTCTGGGGCACGTCCATCAACGGGAAATCCTCAGCACGGAACCGTTGATTGTTTTTCCGGGCAATATCCAGGGCCGGCATATCCGTGAGACCGGTCCCAAAGGCTGCATGCTGGTTGCCGTAGATGAAAAAGGAAGCACACACGCTCACTTCCACCCCCTGGATGTTATTCGCTGGGTCCGGTGCCAAGTCGACACCGGTTTTACAGAAGACGCTGATGAGGCGGTTGACGCCATCTCGCTTGCGCTTACAGAACTTCTGGAAAAAAGTGAAGGATTTCCATTGGTGGTTCGGGTTGAAATCAAAGGAAGGTTGCAAGTCCACGAAGAACTATCAGGAGATCTCGAACGCTGGACCAATGAGATTCGATCTGCGGCGATTGATTTGAGCGGCGGGCGAATCTGGATCGAAAAGGTCACGCTCGACACCGCATCGCCGTCACCAACCGAGGTGCCCGGATTCGTCGACGGCCCCATGGGAGAAATACTCCATTGTCTGGATGAGATCAGCAAGGATGAAGATCAGTTGCAGTCGCTGGGGGAGGTCCTAAATGATCTTTTCAAGAAACTGCCCAGGGAACTAAAGGATGGTCCTGAAGCCATTACTCCGGACAGTAACGAGTGGTTGTCCGGACTCCTTGGTCAGGTGCGGTACATGCTGCTACGCCGGCTGACGGCAAAAGGAAACGGTCGATGAAAATCCTGGGGGTTAAGCTCATTGCGTTTGGTCCTTTCACCGACACCCATCTTGATTTCGGTGATCAAACAGGCGGCCTTTACGTTGTTTACGGGCCCAATGAGGCCGGCAAGAGTTGTGCCCTACGGGCAATTCGCCACCTGTTGTACGGTATTCCCACCAGATCGATCGACAATTTTATCCATCCCCACCCAAAAATGAGGATCGGCGGCGTCCTTCTTCGGGATGACGGCACCACCTTTGAATTCATTCGCCGCAAGGCCCAGATGAATACCCTGCGGGCGTCCGATGATGCCACCATACTCGATGATGCCAGCTTGAAGAGTTTTCTGGGAGGTATAGATAAAAATATTTTTACAACCATGTTCGGCATCGATCACGCCGATCTGGTACAGGGTGGAGAAGCGATCATCCAGGGCGGGGGAGACGTCGGCCAGGTGCTTTTTGCCGCAGGCTCCGGCATATCTGACCTGCGAAGGATTCAGGATACTTTTAAAGCCCAATGCGACGAACTGTTCCTGCCGAAAGGAAAGAAGCGTATCAATGTTGGGGTGAGCAAGCTCAAAAAGCTTCAAAAAGACATCCGCGAAGCCCAATTGCCGGGTCAAGAATGGGCTCGGCATGACGCGGCGCTGCGGGAAGCTCTCGAGCAAAAGCAATCTGTTGACCGTCAGCTCGAAGATCGGCAGCGGGGGCGGCATCGTCTGGAACGGATCAAGGAAGCTCTCCCGGCTATCGGTCTTCGCAAAGAACTCTTGAATGAGTTTAAAATGTGCCGCGATGCCGTTGTTCTTTCTGAGGATTTCAGGGACCGGCGCTTAGATCTTTTGACACGGCTTAAGATTGCAGAAAGCAATGAAAAACAGTCCATAGAGAGCCTGGAAGCAATCCATAAAGCCCTTGCAGAGTTGCATGTTCCCAAGCTCCTCGAGAATGCCGAGTCCGTTGAAGAGATTTACCAAGATCTAGGCAGCCATCGTAAAGCTGTAAAAGACAAATCCGGGCTTGCAGCACGGCACAGCGGGCTGCTGGCGGATGCCAAAGCGATCCTTAAAGGACTCCGGCCGGATCTTGCCCTAAACCAGGCCGATCAGCTTCGTCTGGTCAGGGCCCAAACGGTTCGGATTCAGGAACTGGGCAATCAATCTGAGCGGCTGATAGCCCAATCAGAAAGTATCCGGGAAAACAAAGAAAAACTGGCCTTCCATCTGGACCAGTTAAACACGAAGCTTGCCGGTATGCAAATGCTCAAAGACACCGGCCGGATTCGAAGGATAATTGAAGGCACTCTTAAGCAGGGTAACCTGGAAGAAAATTATCAGGCTCTGATTCGGGAGATTCAGGAGGCGAACCGGGCTGCCGAGATAACGCTAAAAAAACAGAACCTCTGGAAAGGAACCCTTGAATCGCTTGAAACGTTGCCGATCCCGTCTCTTGAAACCATTGATTCCTTTGATAAGCGTCTAGACGAAGCAGAATCGGCGGCAGCAAAGCTGATATCAGAAATCGATGCCGTTGAACGCCATGTAGTGGAGCTTGACGGCCAGATTGAACAGCTCAGGCTCGAACAGGAAGTCCCCACCGAGGATGATTTGCATCAGGCCCGGGTCAGACGTGATAGTGGCTGGCAACTGGTTCGTCGGGTTTGGAAAGGCGAATCGGAGTCGGGTGAGCGTGTAGCGGCATTCGTGGCATCCTTTCCGGCGGCAACCAGTCTGACTCAGGCTTATGAACAGAGTGTTCGGGATGCCGACGAGCTTGCAGACCGGCTCCGGCGGGAGGCGGATCGGGTCGCCAGGAAAGCCACGCTTCTTGCGGATCGTAAGATGCGCAAAACCCAGGCCGAACGCTTGCTAGCCCGGCTTGGAACCCATACAGCCGAACTTGAAGCCATTAGAACAAAGTGGATAGAACTATGGAAAGCTCTCGAAATTTCACCGGCTTCGCCGCGCGAGATGAGGGTCTGGGTTCAGAATCAGGTGCTGCTGGCCGGCCGGGCTGCTGAAATCCGGCAGCAAAAGACTAAAAGCGGTGAGTTGAAAGAACGCATAGAGACCTTCCGCCAGGAACTGGAACAAGGTCTGGTTGAGCTTGAGCAGGCCCCGGTCCGGGAGAAAGAGACCCTGGCAGACCTGCTTGACAGAAGCCAGAAAATGATGGATCAAATGGATCAAGTACGCATGCAACGGCAGCAGTTCATGCGGGATATTTCGCAACGGGAGGCGGAACTAAAGGAAATCTTGTCCCGATCGGAACAAACCGAGCAAGCGCTGGTTCAGTGGCGCTCCCGCTGGACGGAAGCAATTGATCCTCTGGGGTTAAACGCCGATGCTTCACCAGCCCAGATCCTGGCCGTACTGGAAGATCTCAAAACCCTGTTCGTTAAATTAGATGAAGCGCAGGTGCTTGCCAAACGGATCAGTGGCATAGACCGGGATGCTGATGATTTCAAAGCAAAAGTTGCCCGTTTGACCTCAAGCCATGCTCCGGAGCTGTCCGTACTTGAGGCGCAGCAGGCTGCCGCTGAACTCAATGCGCGGCTGACCAGTGCCCGCAATATAAAGGCCCGGCAGCAGGGGTTTGAAAAGCAAAGACAGCAAGAAGAAGATCAGCTCGATCTTGCCCGGAAAAGGATAACTAAAATAAAGGCGCAGCTTGCGGCCATGTGCCAGGAGGCGGATTGCCAATCCTTTGTAGATCTCCAGGCGGCCGAGGAACTTTCTATTCGTCGCCAAAACATTGAGAACCGGCTTGATCAATTGGAGAGCCAGCTTCGCAAACTGAGCGGCGGCTTAACGATTGACGAATTTGTTGGGGATGCCCTGAGCGTTGATCCCGACGGCATCGATCCGGCGTTGGAAAGGTTGACCGAAGCGATCGAGCGGCTGACGGTTCAGAAGTCCGAACTTGACAAAAGCATCGGGCGCGAAGAGAATGAGCTTTCCAAAATGGACGGCAGCGCTCGGGCGGCTGAACTGGCAGAAGAGGCCCAGGGACTTATTGCAGATCTTGAAGCTGACGTTCGGCAGTATGTTCGGGTTCGGGTTGCCGCAGAGGTCTTAAAAAAGGCGATCGAAAGCTACCGTGACAAAAACCAGGGAC
Organism: Candidatus Desulfatibia sp.; assembly: GCF_036446775.1. NCBI lineage: Bacteria > Pseudomonadati > Thermodesulfobacteriota > Desulfobacteria > Desulfobacterales > Candidatus Desulfatibia > Candidatus Desulfatibia sp. Next base: position 20,395 of record NZ_JAZFTO010000166.1, on the reverse strand, counting down.
CGATTCTAAAACGATCCAGCAAACTCTTTGCCCGCATTACTTGCGATTCGTTTAGCGGCTTGCGGGTGGATTCCAACAATAAAGGCGATGCTGTTCTCGTGGGGGTCCGGTCCAATGGCAAAGAAACCGTCGGGGTCGAGGGTATGAGTGACGGGACCGCCGACCAGCTTTATCTTGCAATCCGCTTGGCCAGCCTGGAATCCTATTTGGAAAAGAATGAAGCCATGCCGTTTATTGTTGACGACATCCTGATCCATTTCGACAATGAGCGGGCGGCAGCCACTCTGCAAATTTTAGCTAAACTGGCCCGACAGACGCAAATCATCTTTTTCACCCACCACCAACATCTTGTAGAACTGGCCGAGGCTCATGCTGATAGGGACATTCTGTTTAAACATACACTAAAAATATAAAACCCTAAGCGAGCGCAAACAAAATATGGAGGTTGCCATGGAACTCAAAACAGTCAAAATTGAAAATCCGGATAACCTGAACATGATTTTAGGCCATACTCATTTCATTAAAAGCGTCGAAGATATCCATGAAGCCGTGGCCTCAACGGTTCCCATGGCGAAATTCGGACTGGCCTTTTGTGAAGCCTCTGATGTGTGCCTGATAAGACATTCCGGTACGGATAGCGAACTGGTTGAACTGGCCCAAAAGAACGCCTACGCCCTGGCAGCCGGTCACTGTTTCATCCTGTTTATGAAAGATATGTTCCCCATTAATGTTTTGAATACCATCCAGAATGTTCCGGAAGTGTGTAATATTTTTTGCGCAACGGCAAACCCGGTGGAAGTAGTTATTGCCCAAACCAAGCAGGGGCGGGGCATATTAGGCGTCATTGACGGTTTTGCCTCCAAAGGGTTTGAAACCGATACGGACATTCAGAAACGGAAGGATTTCCTCAGAACGATCGGTTATAAGCTTTAATCTAAACAATGCCTCTTAAAATTATCAAGAAAAGGCTGCAAAAACTCGCAGATAAGGAAACAGCCGAAACTCTGCAAAAATTTTTTAAAACAGGTCCGGGTGAATATGGCGAAGGTGATGTTTTTTTAGGGATCAGGGTCCCTGAGTTGAGAAAGCTGGCCAAAAAATATCAAGATATCCCCACCGAGGCGGCTATCGAACTGCTGTTTTCTCCCATTCATGAAAAAAGACTGCTGGCACTGTTTATAATCATTCACAAATATAATCAAGGCAACGCAAATACGAAAAAAGAAATCTATGAACTGTATTTGCAAAATAGTCGCCATGTGAACAGCTGGGATCTAGTAGACGGGTCTGCCGCCCATATCGCCGGCGCCTTTTTAATGGACAAAAGCAAGGCACCGCTTTACCGTCTGGCCGCATCCAAGAACTTGTGGCAGCGTCGCATTGCGATAATAGCGACGTTCCATTTTATCAAAAACGGTCTGTTTTCCGAAACCATTAAAATATCTAAACTCCTGCTGGCGGATAAACAAGACTTGATTCACAAAGCAGTTGGATGGATGCTCCGGGAGGTAGGCAAACGCGACATGCTCACCGCAGAAGCATTCCTGAAGGAACATTACCGCGTGATGCCCCGGACTATGTTGCGATATGCTATTGAAAAATTTCCAGAATCGCATAGACAGAAATATTTGAAAGGGGAAATTTAATGAAAGCAAAGCATGTTTTACCGGGATTCGCTGTTGCACTTCCATTCAACGGCTTTATACGTTAAATAATTTTTGACTTTATACATACCATGCTTTAAAGTGATCACTGATGGCGTCGTAAAAAGTCCCATCTACTGCGTTGTAGTATTTTTGCAGACACTCGGCATACTACATGTATGGCCTCGTCCCTGAAAAAATACTACGCCTTGTATATGAACCTTTTTACTTAGCCATCTATAGTTGAATCCGTGACTTTTTACGAGATCATCAAAACTATTTGTTGCATAATTTGAGGTCACAAGGAATATGAGGCATGTCTGAAGAACTGGATGTTATAATTGTGGATGACGATCCATGTGTTTGTGAAGTGCTCTCTGATTTAATCAAGAAGTTTTATACATGGGGCAATGTAATCAGCTTTACGGATGTTGATGAGGCCATATCTTACTGCCTTAGCCTTGAGGTAGGCGTTGGCATTTTTATAATTGATGTATTTTTAGGCGGAAAAAGCGGGTTTTGTTTTCTGGATTCCATAAAAGACAAATTTCCGGCCGCCCATGAAGACTCGGTTGTCATCACCGGAAGTGCCAGCGATGATGTCGTTAATATGTGTATGGCCTCAGATGTCAACTATTTATTGGAAAAACCGATAAGACCTTATGCACTGCAGTTTGCCATCAGAGCCATTGTGACGAAATACTTAACATTTGCCAGAAAGCTTCTGCGGGATCCGGCTTTTGCCGCCCATGTAGCAAAATTTTAAGAGGGTTTCGGATGGTAAAGAACATCGGATTTGTTTCCACACGTTTTGCAGGAACTGACGGTGTCACATTAGAATCGAGTAAATGGGCGCAAGTTCTTGAACAAAATGGACACCGCTGTTTATGGTTTGCCGGTGAACTGGACCGGGAATCGGAAAAGAGTTTCCTTGTCCCGGAAGCTCATTTTCAGCACGATCAAAATATATCGATTAACGATAAGGTTTTCGGGAAAAAAAGACGGGAGACTACCGTAACCAAATTAATTCATGATGTAAGATCATTTTTAAAATCTCATCTCTATAATTTCATAAAACAGTTTAAAATTGACCTTTTAATTGCCGAAAACACACTTACTATCCCCATGCACGTCCCTTTAGGGTTAGCCTTAACGGAAATCATTGCTGAAACTCAAATACCCACTATTGCCCACCATCATGATTTTTACTGGGAAAGGGTACGTTTTTCAATCAATGCTGTCAATGATTACCTCGGCATGGCCTTTCCGCCCAACCTGTCGAACATTGAACATGTGGTCATAAATTCAGCTGCCCGAGAAGAGCTGGCTCATCGTAAGGGGATTTCGTCGATCGTCATCCCCAACGTATTGGACTTTGAAAATCCACCCCAAGCGGACGTAAAACAGGCCAAAGACTTCAGACAATCCATCGGTTTAAAGCTCGATGATATAATAATCCTGCAACCGACCCGCATTGTGAAAAGGAAAGGGATCGAGTATGCCGTTGAACTGATCAATGAACTGAAAGATCCCCGCTATAAACTGGTAATATCTCATGAAGCAGGAGACGAAGGTTTTGAATATCCGGAATGGATTCAGGAGTACGCCCGGCAGCACGCTGTGGACCTTCGGCTGGTCAAGACCAGAATTTCAGACCCCTGGGCCAATCATGTAAATATTAAAGATCAGTATTCGCTCTGGGATATTTACCCTCATGCTGATTTTATTACATATCCAAGTCTTATCGAGGGATTTGGTAATGCTTTTCTTGAGGCTGTTTTCTTTAAAAAGCCGATTCTGATCAATCGCTACGAAACGTTTGTACGCGATATCGAACCCCATGGTTTTGATCTGGCGGTCATGGACGGATTTCTCACCAAAAAAACAATTCAAACCGTTCGAGAAGTTCTAGAATCACCCGCGCGAAAGGAACAAATGGTAACTAAGAACTACGAAATCGCTTCACGCCACTATTCTTTTGCCGTCCTCAGGAAACATCTGAGTTCCATTCTGGTTAATTTTTTTGGGGAATATGTGCCGGCCCACATGCAAAAGGTTGTCAGTTTTTTGGCAAAACGACTCTCCCACGACGAGTAAAGACCTTAGGGCTCGCTCAAATCATTGATACAAAGAAAAGCCCTTGGTAGGGTGATTCCAAGGGCTTTAGAAAGGAGAATGTCATAAAGAAGGTTAATTCCACCTTCATGTCTTACATAAAATACCACAATGTAACATGTCAACTGATTTTATGCGATAATCCCAAAAGATATGTTTTCGCTTATAACATCCTGCAAATAATTAGAAAGCTTATAGTTTGAGGCACTCAACACAACAATACGTGCCCCTCTGAATCTCTTTTTACATGGGTTATGCCCGGATACTTTCTTTCAAATTCCTTGTATACAGCTTCCTTACCTTTAATTTTTTCGAACAATATGTCCCTATCAACTATTAAATGCTTAAGTTCTAGCGCCCTCTTTACGACTGCCTGTAGATTTTCCATGCTACAGGGTTTTGCAAAAAATTTGTAAACACCCGCTTCGTTGATGGCATCCATGGCCGTGTCTACCTTAGCATAACCGGTTAGCATAATTGTTATAATATCGGGATACTCTAACTTTATCTTCTTTAATAAAGACAACCCGTCCATACTTGACATTTGCTGATCGCTGATAACCAGGTTCACCTCATGGGTTTTTAATGTTTCCAGAGCTTCTTCGCCGCTTTTTGCAGTAAGAATGGTATGATCTTTATTCATAAGAGCGCTGGTCATTAGTTCAAGAATATCTTCTTCATCATCAACAACTAGTATGGCATATTTACTCATTAGCTTGTCCCCCTTAAGACATCGACAACCATCTGCTATTTCTTTTAATATCTATCAACGAAAGCGCCATATGTTTTTCTGATCACTATAGCCTTCCGGTTTTAATAGTATATCGGCCAAAAACCGGATTTCTTTAATCAAAAGAATTCCTCGATGCTCTGCATCGGGGTTAATAAGATAAAAATTCATTTTGATACCTCGCAGCTCTGCTACGGGGTAGTTCATTAACTATTTTATTGCAGAAAAAGCGAAGGCAACTTCTCAATAGCTTGTTGAAACCCACCCGTGATAAATTGAAAAGTTGCCAGCGCATCCCTTAAATTTCGGTAATACGCTTTAGATCAAATTTTTTAACCAGCTCTTTAAACTTTTTTAAAGCATTTTCATCTCCCCCGCGTGCATACCGTAAAAGGACATACAGGTCGGTAATCTCTTGAATATTTTCTTTCAGGTCCCGGTGAAAATCACCCGCCGTTTTTGCAAAATCAACCGGTCCCTGTCCCGGTTTTCTCGTTAGACCAACTCTAGTGAGCTTTGCACAAAATTTCAGATATGCCTTTTGAACAGCATCCTTTTTTTTAACCGGCTTTTTAAAAAGCCGCATAGAAATCAGGAAAACAAAAAAACTCATGAGCCCAAGCGTCAGCAGAATCACTTTAACCGGACCCTTCCAGGAGCCAAGGTTGATACCGATTTTCGACAAAAGCTCTCGCTGGCGCCGATAAGAATACCCTAAAACCCATTGATTCCAATAGTTATTTACCGCGTCCCACCTAAAAACGATTTTTTTCAAATAGCTTTGAAGCGCTCCAAAATGTTTGAGCAATAAAAAACCTTCAAGTTCTTCAGGCGGAAGCGCTGCTTCAAATCCCTGCTCAATCCTTTCCGGTGCTACGGCCGATGTGGGATCGACCCTCACCCAGCCTCTGGCCGGAAGCCAAACTTCAACCCAGGCATGGGCATCGGATTGGCGTACAATCAGATAATTTCCGTATGGGTTCAGTTCACCACCCAGGTAGCCGCCCACGATCCGGGCCGGAATTTGCGCTTTGCGCATCAGAAAAGCAAAGGCGGAAGCATAGTGCTCACAATATCCCTTGCGAGCTTTGAACAGAAAATCGTCAATGACATCCTCTCTAAGCAAGGGTGGGTTTAGAGAATAGACAAAATCGTTTTGACTGAAAAATTCGAGTGCTTTGTTGACAATCTTCTCCGGGTTATCAAAAGTATCGGCCCAGGAGCGGGCCAGAGCTGTGGATTTTGGATTTCCTTGGGCTGGAAGTATCAGGGCCGTCCGCTCCCATGGCTTGAAATCACCGGTATTATATGTTGTTTGAGATACTACATTGTAGCGTATTCGTGTTTTCAACTTACGATAGGCCATCAGGGTATGATCGTTCTGCATCCTTGCCATGGGTGGCGATGTGATGGGCATATCCAGGGCAAACAGCCATTTTTCTCCTTGGGGTTCAAGGGTAATGGTGTATCCAACCGTACTGCCGGCCGACAATGGCACCTGCCGAACCGGACGGGTTTGGCCCCGGCTCCAGGTTTTACCGTCAAAATGCTGAAAAACTATACCGCGCCAGTAAAGACGATCCGGCCCGGGGATATTGTTTTTAAATTCTGCCCGAAAAGCGATTTCATCAGAAAGGACGAGTTTCGATATGCTCCCCGGCGACAACCTGTCATCAATACCAGTTCTGGCTATCGACTGGTTTGACATCCCAAAAAGGGTCCCTTGAACTCTGGGGAAAAGAAAAAAAAGAACGATCATCATCGGCAGAGCCTGAACCATAATTACACCGGATAGACGCAAATTTGCCGCAAAGCTGCCCCGGGGATGATTGATACGGATTAAAACCGCCGTTGCCAAAAACACGGATGCAAACATGAAAAGCGACATGACCAGATTGTTGGAATAGAGCAGGTTTGTGATGACCAGAAAATAGACCAAGGAAAGGGTTACCATGCGGTCGCGGTGGGTATTCATCTCAAACGGCTTCAGGCCCAGCATGACAGCAAGCAATCCCACACCGGTGTCCAAACTGAATTTGAAATTGTAGGTCACAAGCCCGCCGATAAAGCCGCCGAACGTTAAAATAAGGAGAATCGGCCGGCCGGGACGGTACCAGTTGTTTTTTGACGCCGCCAAAACATAAGCCCAAAAGGCAAGACACCAGATGACGATCCAGGACGGCAACCTGAACAAATGGGGTGAAACAGCAAGCAGTATGGCTCCCAGTATAGGTAAAAGATGTTTTTTGTCGGCAGTTTTCATGGAGTGTGAAGTTCCCGGCTCTAAAAGGCGCGGGGTCTATATTACAGGCCTTGCTTCGCAGCGGAACAGGCAGCATCAATCCGGCATAGCAAATAATGCCAAAGCCTTTAAACACTTTTGGCGATGAACCTCGCCGCTATTCGGATCAATTATTTTTCCGGGGAGTTTCAAACCGAAAACTATATTGTAGCTGCAGGCCTTTAAGATCATATCACACAGACGGGAGAGTTTTCGCTCCGTATTCGGTTCATTGAGAGCGTTAAAATCCAACATGGACGTCGATCCGGCCGGTCCCACAAACATCTTGGTAAAAAGGCCCTGCCCCCTCGAAAGTGCCTTCCAGGCGATACGCTGAAGAGGGTCACCCTGCTGATAGGACTTCAGCCCCTGAAAATCTTCCGCACCGGGCATGTCTCGGCCCTCTTCACCATTGACTGCGCCGGCATCATCTGCCGTCTTCAGCGGTCCGGGCAGCGGCCTGGGGTAAACCAGACATTTGGCGTCAAAATGAAGCGTGGACCAGGCGCGAAAAAGCCCTAAAGGGTATTGGGTGGCGATTAAAAGAGAGCCGGGCCTGAATATTCCTCTTTGGTTGGCTGCAACCGGGATTCGAATCCAGTTATCCTTGTTTGCGTCTAAATCTTGCACTATTTTTTCTGCATTCGGTAATGAGACGGCAACGGCCGCACGCACGCGCTCTTCCATGCGAACATGGAATTTGAAAACGGCTTGGTCACCGGCAAATACCGGTTGGGCCGTAACTGATAATAGTTTAATACCCAAAAGGTTTCTGTAAGAGTGGAAGATAGAGACAAAGGCCATGCCGCCCAGCAAAAAAGTGAGCAAAAATCCAAGATTATTTTTGTAATTGACGGACCCTATGAGCATGGCCAAAAGGACGAGAATAAACACCCAGCCGGTTCGGGCAGGTAGAATATAGATCCTTTTTCTGCTTAATGCCAGAGGAAGAGTGATAAACGGTTTTGAATTGGAGCCTTTATGGAATAGTTTAAAACGCAAAAGTTTCATTTCATTAAGGAATTGGGACTTCCATAAGCAGATGTTCAAGCCTTTCCCGGGAAAGTTCGGCCAGATCGTCATGGGAACGGAGTCTGTGTCCCATGACCCAGAACATAACCTTTTGCAAATCTTCGGGCAGCACATGGTCCCGGCCTTGCAGAAAGGCGCGGGACTTGGCTGCCCGCAAAAAAGCGAGGCCGGCCCTTGGAGAAAGTCCGACGGAAAAATGGGGAGCGTTGCGAGTAAAATCTAAAAGATCCTGAACGTATTCCAAAAGTGCGTCTGAAGTATGGACTCTGGCAATCTGCGTTTGAGCCAACAATACTTCCTCGGGTGTTAAGCATGGTTCCATGCTGAACATGGCACTTTTAACTTCACCCTGTTTTAACAGCTTTTGTTCGGCATCCCGGTTTGGATACCCGAGATTTATGCGCATAAGGAAGCGGTCAAGCTGCGACTCGGGGAGCGCAAATGTCCCGAATTGTTCATTTGGATTTTGGGTAGCAATAATAAAGAAAGGTTTCTCCAAAGGACGGGTCTGGCCTTCCACGGTTACCTGACGCTCCTCCATAGCTTCCAGCAGAGCGCTCTGGGTTTTTGGCGTTGTTCTGTTGATTTCATCGGCGAGCAGAACTTGAGTAAATATTGGCCCCGGATGAAATACAAAGCTACTGGTTTTACGTTCAAACACGGAGACCCCCAGTATATCGCCGGGGAGCATATCACTGGTACACTGGATGCGCCGGAAGTTCAAGCCCAGACATCTTGATAAAACTTTGGCCAGAGTGGTCTTACCGATACCGGGCCGATCTTCGATCAGAAGATGTCCTCCGGCGAACAGGCAGGTCAAAGCCAGCTTGATCTGCTCCCGCTTCCCAAATATGACCTTGCTGATCTGTTCAACCATATTCTGAAATTTAACATTCATTGTATATGCAATCTCCAAATTAATATTGGCATGATAATACGCAATCGATTGTGTGTCAATTTTCAGAGGTCTGTAATGTTTCTGCATTGTGACAGTTTAACAGACTGTATTTATAAAATGTCTATAGTTTTATTCAAGGCGGTATATGTGCTTGTTGAAAAATTCGGGCTAAAGATTTTTGTGAAAAAGCCGATAATACATCTAAAGGCTTCTGGGATGCGCGTGCATCTTTTCTGCCGGTCATCTTCAAACATAATAAAAACAGTTTTGAAAACAGGATGTACACCGGGAGTTAATAACGGCATTCAAAGAAGTCATTAACAATAAAAATCGTTCAGGATTGGAAAATCACAACCTGAACGATTTTTTTTTGGCAAATTGAATCAGAACTCAATTTTCAGATAATCTGCAAGATGCATTCCCACGATGGTCAGGCACTCCGGATCCAGATATTGTTCCGCGCGTTTTTCGAAAAGCACTTTGCACTGGGCCGGAAATTCATCGTCGGCATCGTCGCAGAGGAGCAGTACGGGAACTTTTGGGAGAGGAAAGAGCTTCATAATGAGCTGGTAGGAAAAATCCAGGTCGGGATTCTTTCCACCAAGCGCTCTTAAAGCTGCGTCAAATTCATCCAATCGGCCTGTAAAATTCTGGGCAATGGGGCGTTCGATATGATTGATAAATTTGCCTATCAGAGGAGCGGTGTCCTTAAAGTCTCTATAGGATACCCATTCCTTGTCTAACGAAGGAACTTGAGGACATAAAAGCAGATATTTACACAGAACGACACTGGTGGTCAAAGGCGGCTGTTTGCCGGAAGGATTGACAATCTTTTTTGTTGAGACTCTGTATGGCCGGCCGAAAAAAGGGATGACAATTTCGTTGCCTTCCACCTTTATGCCGAGTATTTCTTCTTTGGGTTTAAAATCGATTTGGGCAATCTGGGCCAGGTATTGATTGTAAGTTTCGTCAAAAACGGAAGACTTTGCAGCCATATAAAACTCCCACCTAAACTGATCGGTTCCAGGTTCAGGGTTCTAGGTTCAAAGGTTATAACATCTTGACATTACTTAATGTTACAACTCAATGTCAGGATTGGTCCCTTGCACCCATTGGGTGAGAATTGCTTTCCGCCTCTATTGAGGCGTAACTCTTTTGAACTGAGCCTGTTAGGGCTCATCAACCCGGAACCTTGAACGTTGAACCGCTCAACCTAGTTCCCACTTAGGCTTTGTTGGTTTTAAGTAAAAGCAGTTTCCAATTCATAAATGAGATATTTTTTTGATGAGCAAGGCCGCACAAGGGTTTTCGCCCGAGACGTACGCCTGTACGTTGAGGGCGGAAACCCGCGGCCTCCGGCTCGTAGAGCCTACGCCTCGGAGAGAGAACGCCGCTCATCGGGAAAATAGCCATTTATGGATGGAAACTAACTAATCAATCGATACGAAGCCGCCAGCCAAACGGGTCTTCTTTGCGGCCGTATTGAATCCCGGTAATTTCGTCATAGAGTCTTCGGGACAAATCGCCGGTCTGGCCGCCTGCTATTTGCAAAACGTTTTCTTGGTAGCAAATCTCACCCACAGGAGAAATTACAGCGGCGGTGCCGGTAGCGAACATTTCCTTTAAAGATCCGCTTTGGGCTCCATCAGCGACCTCTTGGATAGTGATGAGACGCTCTGAGACATTTAGTCCCCAGTGCCGGGCGATCTGGAGCACCGAATCTCTGGTAACACCCGGCAGAATGGTACCTCCTAAAGGCGGAGTGACCAGTTCGTTGTCGATAAGAAAGAAGATATTGCTGGTGCCGACTTCCTCCACGTACTTACGTTCTTTGGCATCTAGCCACAGAACCTGAGTGTAGCCTTGCTCGACAGCCTGCTTTGAAGCCAGAAGCGTAGCGCCGTAGTTACCGGATGTTTTAGCTTCTCCAGCCCCCCCTTTGGCGGCGCGAACGTATTCGTCGGAAACAAAGATTTTGGTGGGATTGAACCCTTCAGGGTAGTAAGCTCCCACCGGACCGAGAATGATGTAAAACAGGTATTGATCCGCAGGTCTTACACCCAGCGCAGGCTCGTTGGCAATCATTGTGGGCCTAATATAAAGGGATGTGCCCTCCGACTTTGGTATCCATTCACGTTCAAGTAAAACTAACTCCTTTAAGGCCTGCAGGACAAAAGCGGCATCCATTTCCGGCATGACCATTCTGCGGGCGGAAGTGTTCATGCGTTCAATATTTTTATCAGGTCGAAACAGTCCGATCCCGCCGTCTTGCAAATGATATGCTTTCAGGCCTTCGAACACCTCCTGACTATAGTGCAGTACCATGGCGGCCGGATCGAGTGACAGGTCTCCATAGGGTTCAATGCGCGGGTCGTGCCACCCCTTTTCCCGCGTAAAATCCATAAGAAACATATGTTCTGTGGTGTATTGCCCGAAACCCAGCTCAGAATCTTTGGGACGATCCTTTTGGCCAATCTTTGTAGATTTGTTCACTCTGATTTTCATATTATCATTCCTTGTCGTCGTTTATCGTAACTTCTCAATAACCTCGGGGGAAAAGGGCTTCAGGGTTTTTCTAAAGCCCGACGATTTTCTAAACCCTAACTTATTGAGAAGTTATTGTTTGTCTATTGAGGCTTTACCAGATTCCTTTTTTGTCTGTCAATGGTGTTCTGATTACCGGATGTTATTTTAGTACTTTTTTAGTGCGGAACTGAATATAGACATCACGCAGGGCGATATAAGGATCGATGGCTGCTTTTTTGAGGGCTTCGTAATCGCCGATTCGAAAGGAGGTTTGATTTACCTGATCAAAACTCCAAACGCCCCAAGACGCTTCCTGGGGATCAATATAGCTGACGGGATTCAAAAACCAGTCTCCTACCCGGCCGACTGTATCGCGCAGCGTTGACGGCCCGATAACGGGCCACACTATGTAAAAACCGTTTCCAATACCGTATTTTCCCAGGGTTTGGCCCAGGTCTTCTTCATCAGGGCGGATCAACCTGGGATAATTATCAGCCGGATTTCCCAATCCCAGAACACCAACGGTGGTGTTCATGACAAACCTTGCAAACTCGATTCCAAAAGCTTCCCCTTTGCCCTGAAGAGCGCAGTTGACCAGCCGTATGGGAGTGGTAAGGTTGCGGAAGAAATTTTTGACACCGGTTCTGAAAAAATCCGGAGTCACGGCCTTGTACCCCCTGGCCAGGGGCTTAAGTACCCAGAAATAGAGCTTGTCATTGAAATGAAACATGGCCCTGTTCCACATAGAAAGCGGGTCTGCTATCTGAGCCTGCTCTTCTTCAAACTCATCTTCAAAAAAATCATCATCCAAATCTTCCATGCCGCTGTCTGCTGAGGCCGGCTCTGAATTGGCAGCATGTACTTCCCGTTCCTGGGATAGCTGCTGGTTTGGCGGTGCTGCTTGGAGAGCAGCGGCAGACTTGTAAGCGCATCCGGCCGACAAAAAGGCAGTAATCAACAAAAGCAGTAGTAGACCGTTTAGATGTTTTTTCCTCATATGCTCTAATTTCCTCCGTTTTCAAGGCCAAACGGCTTAAAAACAACAATCAGTTGAGGGAGCAGCGTCAAAGCGGCGACTAAGGCGATCAGCATAGCCAGCCCGGTCAGCAGGCCGAAATAAATACTGGGAATAAAATTGGACAGAACCAAAATTGAAAAACCGATGACAATCGTCACTGAAGTGTAGTACATGGCGTGGCCGATGCTTTCATGGCAGCGATGCATTGTATTAATATAATTTCGATCAATGTTAAACTCATTTTTAAATCTGTGGATGTAGTGAATGGTGTTATCGACGGCGATCCCCAGGCTGATGGCCGCAATGGTAATGGTCATCATGTCTAAGGGGATCCTTATCCAGCCCATGACTCCCAGGACCGCCGCGACGGAAAGAAGATTGGGAGACATGGCGATCAAAGATATTTTCAAAGATCTGAAAAGAATCAGAAACATGCCCATCAGTGCCAGTACGACGAATCCCAAAGTAAGAATCTGTGAACGAAACAGGCTTTGCAGCATATTGTTGTACAACACCAGCATTCCGCTTAAATTGAAATGTTCCGGCTTAAGGCCCAGTTTGCCGGTCATATCACGGCGGATCTGCTGCAGCAGTTTGTTGCGCTGCAGTGATTTATCCGAGTCCCTGACACGGACCAGGAAGCGCACCTGATTATGCTCTACAGACACAAACGGGGTTAGCAATTTTTTGAATTTGGCCGGAATTTCGCTATACAGCAGGGCCAGTTTAAAATTGTCCAAGGGTTTGCCGTCGTTTAAATCTTCGGCTACCTTCAGCAAAGTTGCCAGCGATACGACCTTGCCGGTTTCCGGCAGACTGTCAAGGTATTGGTGAACTTTCTTAACAACCGCCATTTTATCAGCAGTAAACCAGTATTTATCCTGGTCTTCGGTTTCATCGAACTCATCAAACTCGTCGAACTCATCGTCGCTATCCCCGTCAGCTTCAAGTGCAACCGTACGGGCGGATGTTTCGGGTTCAACCAGATCTACAATAACATCCATTGAGGTGGTACCGCCCAGTTTCTGATCAATAACCTTCATGCCCTGATAGATCTCGGTGGTAGCTTTAAAGTAATCAATAAAGCTGTTTTCAACGACCAGCCTTGAGATGCCAATGGCGCTGACAATCATGATGATGCCGCTAATTGCCAGGATTAAGCCGCCGCGGGCCTCGGTGAATTCCGCTAAAAACGATGTCAAGGCAAAGCGCTGGCTTCTTCCGGTCGGCGGAGTTCCTTTGCGCACCAGCATCAATACGGCTGGAAAAAGTAGGAATGTGAGTATCAAAGAGACGGTAATACCGCCAATCATCATCCAGCCGAAAGTGATGACCGGCAGAATGTCGCAGAGCAGTAACGATCCAAACCCGGCAATCGTGGTCAGCGCTGCATACAGACAGGGTTTCAGCATCAACCGTACGGTATCGAGAACAAGCTTGCGCTGCTCGGTTTCAGGGTTGATGAAATGCAGTTCACGGTACCGCACGATAAGATGGATCGTAATCGCCATAGTGATGATAAGCTGTAAAGATATAAAGTTCGAAGATATAACCGTGACTTCCCAGCCGAACAGCCCCAGCAGACCTATCATGGAAATTGCGGAAAAGGCGCAGCAGAGCACCGGCAGTAGGACCCAGCGTATTTTCATAAAAATAATGCTTAAGGTGATGGTTAGAAAAAACAAGACCCCCAGGCCGAAAATTTTCAGGTCGCTTTTGATAAAGCTGACCAAATCGTCTGCAATCATGCTGACACCGCCCAGAAAAAGCTCGGCATCCTGTCGATACTTGTCCATGATCCCGCGAATTGCCGTAATATCCTGATGCCGGTTCCGCTTCATCCGGTCCCGGTGCTTCTGCAACTTTTTGGAAACGTTTTTGAATTCAGCCGTCTCTGCCGCAGACAGCCTGCCGGCGGCTTTTTTTTCCCGCAAAACGTTGCGCCGGGCCATTAAGTTCCGGTAGATTTCATCGACCGGAAATTTAATCTGGAGTGCGGTGGTCTTTAGGTCCGTGCTTACCAGCAGGTTTTGATACAGGGGGCTTTTGCTGAACTCTATCCGGGCCAGCTTTTTATCAACGGTCGGAGATTGGAGGGTCTGGATATTGTCGGTCAGTTCCTTAACCGGCACCGGCGGGCTTTTAAGCAAAGGGACATTCAGAATTGAAATTACCGCGGAAACCCTTTCCACCTGCAACAATTCATTCCGCAATCGTTCAAGATCGGCCAGCACTTTATCTGAAAACAAGTCGTCTTGGGGAGTATAGGACAGCAGCAAAAAATCCTGCACTCCATAACGGGCATCTATCAGGCGTGAGTAGTGCAGATCGCGGTCATCTTCAATAATCAGCGTTTCCGCGGAGGCATCAAGCCTGAAGTCCTTGGCTTTATAGCCCAAAAAAGCAACCACTACCAGAATACAGCAAATAACGAGTTGCGGCCGTCTAAGGATAACTTTATCAAAAAACAGTTCCGGCAGTGTATGAAGTTTAGTCATAGTGAATGTAAGTCAGTAATGGAGTGAATTATTTGTCTTGCGGATTTTCAAGTTTTTGAATAAGATCGTCAATAGTTCCGCTCCTCATATCATGGTAAAACTGAGACTGGTAGGTTCTGATAATGCTGGTACCCTTGATCTCGACATCGTAGATCTTCCAGTTGTTCTTTGATCGATAAAGCTTGTAATCCATCGATATTCTTTCACCTTTCGAGATCAATTCGGTCGGGATGAGAACTTTTCTTTTTTTCTTGCCCTGAACAGGCGCTTTATAGACTATTTTTTCATCGGTATAAAGATTAAGGGTTTCTAAATAAAACTCCTTCAAGTTTTTTTTAAAAAGCTCAATGAATCTTTCCTTTTTCTCTTGGTCCAAACCGGCCCAGTACTTCTTTAGGGTCAGCCTGGCCATTAGAGGAAAATCGAACATGGCTTCGATGATCTTAACAGCTTCTTTGGTCTTTGCTTGTTGTTCAAGTTCTTTTTGCTGCAAAAGCGCAAGGATGGCTTCAAGCTTACTTTTTAAAACTACTTCGGCAGCACTTTTATTGTCTGCGGCGGCTGTCTGGGACAGAACCAACAAGCTTATCATAACATATAGCAAACTTTTTAAGATCAGTTCTTTGATTTTAATTTTCTGTATCATTTTAGTCTTAGAAAATCGCTTTGCCATTTTATGAAACCTCCCGCTTTAAGGCGGGATTCGCAAAAAGAAATTCCTGTTCAGCTAAGGTCGCTCGACAACTTTATAGACTTTATCTTTTTTTCGAACTCTTTCCTTTACTTGCACTCCTACCAAATCACCCGCTTGGGCTTCTTCCACCGGCTGTCTTTCAATCTCCATACTGGTCACTTCCGCTGTAAAATCGGTGGTATGGCCCTTATAGTGCAGCAGATCGCCTTTTTTTATGCTTCCACTGGTAACTTTGATGGCCGCCACACCGACTTTGGCGTAAAAATTGGCAACAACACCGCCCTGATCTTCGTCCATAATCCCACCTCCTAACCCGGACAAGCCCCGCAAACGGGACAAGCCCCGCAAACGGGACAAGCCGGCTGTAGTTTAACGTAGACCCCGGCTTTTATGATATTGCAGTTTTAATCAACAGAAACCGAGTTGATTGCGTGATAGGGCACCAAAGTGATGACACCGGACTGTTCTGCAATAATTAACTCGTACCCGGCTTCACTTTGTTCAAGCTGTAATATTCTGCCTTCAAGAATTTGATTGTTGTTCAATCCTATACGAATGTTGATACTTTCGGTTATTATATTTTGAAAATTCAGGTTCTCAGCTCCTGTTGCTTCAATTCCCCAGCGGATTGCATCCCGGTAAGCATCGTTTGTCATCCTAAGACGGTTTACAATGGTGCCAAGCAGGTTATTATAAAGTTTTGCTCCTGCTAAAGGATGTTCCTCGACAAATGCATCAAAATCTTTGCGTTGCAAGCTCAGAAGGACGGAATCTTTTTCCGCAAAAGCAGAAGCGGACCTTTCTTTACCGTCAATAAAGCTGAATTCTCCAAATACCAACCCTTCGGTAGCGACAAACAGCGTCTTTTCATAGTCGTTAATAATGAGCTTTTTCAAGGAAACAGTTCCTTGTTCAACTATGTAAAGCGTATCGCCGCTGTCATTTTCCTTGAAAACATATTCTCCGGATTTAACATCTTCTTTGTTGAATTTTCCCATAACGAGCTTTTCTTCATCCGCATCCATCCGGTCAAAAAGGCTGTCCTTCTCAAAATGCTCTAATCCCTTCATGATTTGATTCCTCCCCTCCAAATTAATGTCTCGGAATTTCTATCCCGCAAGGCGGGATAATCAAAACTATTTTTTAGCAACATTTCCTGTGGGGTCACTGGAATAATGGAATGTTGCAGTATTCCAATTGTGAGCGAAGCGAATTAACTTGAATGATATCTTACTTACATTTTTACATTATTTTAATATATTTAAAAAATCAATGTAAATGAGATATCCAAGTTTAAAAAGTCTGTCAACCGTGTTAACAGTCAACCATACCGTCTGCGCCAGTCAAACGCCTACCTTTTTTAGCATCTTTTCGATTTGATGTTCTTAGTGGTCAATTCAGGTTTAGCTCTTGTG
Source organism: Candidatus Desulfatibia sp. (assembly GCF_036446775.1). Lineage (NCBI taxonomy): Bacteria > Pseudomonadati > Thermodesulfobacteriota > Desulfobacteria > Desulfobacterales > Candidatus Desulfatibia > Candidatus Desulfatibia sp. The sequence continues at coordinate 3,545 of NZ_JAZFTO010000166.1, read as the reverse complement.
CCACAATTGGTGATTTGTTATGAAGCTTGGCACATTGTAAACAACTTCATACAATTGATAAGGTAAAACTATGAACCAAGATCTGGCTGGAAAGGTTCTGCGTTTCAGGTGGCTGATTTTTCTGATGCTGGCTCTGGCCTACTTTTTTGTTTATTTTCATCGTCTTTCGCTTTCCGTCGTCGCCTACGACCTGATCGAAGAGTTTCAAACTACCGCCAGCATGATGGGACTTTTGGGTGCCATTTATTTTTACTGTTATGCCGCCATGCAGTTTCCGGCCGGACTCCTTTCAGACTCCCTGGGCCCCAGAAAATCGGTGACCTGTTTTTTGATCGTCGCGGCGGCGGGAAGTATTGTTTTCGGTCTTGCGCCTACAATCAAGGTCGCCTTTATCGGAAGAGTCATGGTAGGAGTGGGAGTATCCATGGTCTTTATCCCCACCATGAAAATTCTTTCCCAGTGGTTTCGCACCCGCGAGTTTGCCTTTATGACCGGCATTTTAAATGCCGTCGGAGGAATAGGTGTGCTGGCAGCCACCTGGCTTCTGGCTATAATGGCCGCGTTGCTGGGGTGGCGGCTTTCCTTTGAACTTATCGGTGCCTGCACCTTTATCATCGTAGCTCTGGTCTGGCTTGTAGTCCGGGACCGGCCGGCCGATAAAGGCTGGCCCACTCTGGCTGAGATTGACCAGGCCGATGAGGCCGCCTCGCATACCCCACATCGGATTCCTTTGCTTCAAGGGGCCAAACGGGTTGTCTCGGAAAAATTCTTCTGGCCGGTGGCGATCTGGTTCTTTTTCGATTGCGGAATATTTTTCGGTTTCGGGGCCCTGTGGAGCGGGCCTTATCTGATGGATGTCTACGGTATGACCAGGGCCCAGGCCGGGGCCGTTCTCAGCATGATCGCCTGGGGAATGATCGCGGGAAGTCCCCCCCTTGGATATTTGTCGGACAAAGTTATGAAAAGCCGTAAAAAACCTTTCGTTTTTTGTGCATTCCTGCTGGTCGTTGAGCTTGCATTCCTCTACATGTTTCCTTCCGGCCATTCCCGTATAGTTTTGGGCATTTTCTTTTTTATCTTCTCCATATGTGCATCATCGGTTGTCATATTCGGTTTTACCATGATCAAAGAGCTTTTTCCCGTGGAAATTGCCGGAACCTCAACCGGTTTGGTAAATATTTTCCCATTTTTAGGGGGGGCCGTGTTCATGCCGCTGCTGGGCCGGGTACTGGATGCTTATCCTAAAACAGCCGCAGGAGGGTATTCTCTGGAGGCCTACAAAATACTCCTTCTCATTCTGCTGGGAGCTTCAGTGGTATCGCTGATCTGTACACTCCTGATGAAAGAAACTTTTCCGGATTAACTAGTGCCCATCCATAAATAACTTGGAGCACTATGTAGTTTCCAACTATATTCGTAGCCGTTCAGAGGTTCAGCCGTCTACGCTGAAGCTACGTCGTGGCAATCAGGCGGCCGCTTTTTTTCGTGTATTGCGGATAGAAGGCCGTGACGCCGGCATCCTCAAGGGCTAATGCCGCAGCGTTCTTTTCGTAAAAGGAAGCGGGTTCATATTGCCAGCCGTTTGCCAAGCGCCGTTCTTCTTTAATCAGACTGCCATAAACGTAAATGCCCACTGTCAGCCCGGCTATACGGGTTTTCCAGCCAAATTCCCGATAAATGTCTTTCAGGAGCCGGTCCATTTTTCTGAACATACGTTTATCGTGACGAAAATAATGTTTCATGGCCCAGACCGCCCCGGCATAGGTCGAGCGCAGGGGGTGGACTTCACGATCATAACGCGCTCGTATGCGCGGGTCCGGATGATGCTTGTATCTTTGCCATCCGGTCAGCAGGGTTCGGATCAGTCGAGCAAGACTGGGACCGTTGATTTTAAAGTCCTGTCGAAAGGCCTTAAGCAGCAAACCCTCTTCCCGACCATTGCGAATATGCTTGTGCCGGTAATTGAAGCGGTATTGCCCGTGGGCTTCAGCCGGAGAAAACTCTGCTTCACTCAGAAGGATCCCCTCCCTTTTGTATTTTTCATATAAAGGCGTTCCCGGGTTGGGTGTGTAAAGCATGAACTGGTGAAAATCGGTCTGGTGGCTGACGGCATGGTCAATGACCTGATCCATGGTTGCCGGCGTATGGTTTTCCAAACCGATGATGGAAGAACCTAAAACGCGTACCCCATGGGACTGCAGAAGCTTAACCAGGGCTCGCGTGTCAATGTCCTTGAGCTTTTGATATTGAGCGCTTTTACCTTCGATCCCCATCCAAACCCAGCCGATGCCCAGGCCCACGATCTGCTCGATGGTATAAGAACGAAGGACCCGCGCGGAGCTGAAAACATTCAACATCCAGCTTTTATTATTCGCCTGCATCAATTTCAGAAGCCTGAGCGCTCGTTTGCGGTGCAGCAAAAAATTTTCATCAAGCACAAAAAACGATTGAACGTTAAGTTTTTTTTCCAGCCGGCACATTGCCGCAAAAAGCTCGTCGCCGGTTTCGTAAAAATTGACAAACTTACCTTTCCCGCCAAACAAAGCAGACGTGGAGCAAAAGTTACATCCTACCGGACACCCTGCCGAGGGGATTAAGATGGCGGCTGTATCGCCCGGCTCATCTCGCATACTAACCCCTAAGATACGGGTTCCAAAGGCCGAATATGCCATAGGATGCTTGACCGGTTCATTGGAATTTTGACCAAGAAACTGCCGGAACCATTTTATCCCGTCTCCTTTGACGATGTGATCCGCATCGATTGTTGCACGCAGGCCGCCCGTATTGGCGATGTGTCCACCGATTACAATGGTGGCTTTCGGCTGATACTGTCGAATCAGTTCGCACATTTTCTTTACCTTGCCCACATTGGGAGTGATGGCGCTGATTCCGATGATATCATAGAAATTCTGTTTGAGCTCCTGAGTGAAGCGCGTCAGGGAAGGAAAATCGAGGAGGGCACACGGCGCATTTATGTTAGTCTGAATAAGCATCAGGCCGAAAGATCGGTGAAACATGCGCAGGGAAAAGCCGCCTTGAACTCTCGTGACCTGATTCTGGTAAAGCTCCATAGGGTTGATGGTGCGACTTCCGTATTCGTCATCCTGAGCAAACGGGCCGAAGACACTGGATAACAGGACTTTGGCTCGAATTCCTTTGGGATGAACGCCGGCTGTCTTTTCCATTTTATCCCCCCGTGCTATGGTGATGGATCCTATAGGCGCAATGCGTTTTTGAGACCTTTGCAAATGATAATACCCTTTAATGCAATCTTGCCGCAAACAACAGGTTTGATTTCGATTTTACAAAAGTATTACAATTTTGGCGCTCTAAAGGAGTTTGCATGATGCAAGGAGGGTAGGAGTAAATTAAATTCCAAATATCAAATATCAAATAACAAACAAATAACAATGACCAAAAGGGGAAATCCCAAATAACAAAATACAAATAACAAATAAATTCCAATGACCGAAAAAACAAATAACAAACAAAAGAATAAAAAAAATAGTTTTAGCCCTTGTTTGGAATTTGAGACTTGGAATTTG
>NZ_JAZFTO010000165.1:0-3285 GCF_036446775.1 Candidatus Desulfatibia sp. | reverse complement strand
CGGGAATGGATATAGCGCACAATCAATTTATTTCAAAATCTAAGCTTTTTAGCAATGCTTGTACTCGTTGAAACGCGTCTTGTCGCAAAAATGCCCTATAATCCGGATCTGTCGTTCCTTCTTCTGATACTACATCTGTTGGCCCTCGGGCCTTAATAGATCCAAAATATATAGACAGCAAAGTTAATGCATTTTTTACACTGCCTTTTTTTAACTGCGGAAGAAACTCCTGCGCCACGATGTCAACCCCACCGGGGTTGTTGGCCAGGCAGAACCAGATATCATATGCATCTTTTGTTTTGCTTCGAATGTTCATCGCATGAGCTTTCATAACAATTAGAGCCATAATTCCGGCGGATTTGATTTCCGCCGAATACTGCTTCCCATTCGGAAGTACCCCCTCAACTCTGACTTTCTTTTTAACATCAAAACCAAGCTCGCAACCCGGTGCGGCAATAGCACTGATTCCGGTAATATCGAAAAATTCATTTCTTGGCATATAGCTTTGTTCGCTAGTGAAAAAGTCAACCGGCACATTTATCAACTGCTCGTCAATAATTATCTGTCTCATATATCGACCCGGCTCTGTACCGTGCCGATATCCGTTGGATAATAGAATCTCTGCCATAGTTTCCGAACCGGTTTCGATCAGAGTCCTGCCGTTTATGGCCAAATCCACATCGATAGTGCCTACATGTTTTTCTACAGCATCTGGAATAATCATAATAGGCACCCAGCCTCCAATCAGAATAAGACTTTCATGAAATTTTTCTAAAAGCTGAAAAACTTCAAGTAGAACCTGATGAGCGGCTCTGACAACTCGATCGCTGTAGTCGATCATTTTATTTTCCCCATTTTGGCTTTATGACTTCATTATAAATGAAGTCAGCAGCTTCTTTTCCCCGATCAGATAAAGTATTTAAATCGAGATAAAGCTGTATTGGGGAAACCAAATGCACCCCTTCAATGCGCTGTGTATAATAAAACACACCGTCATCGGAAGGATTCATGAAAATTATGTTTTCCCCACTGGTCACGGATTTAAGATCCAGACGCTTTGCCAAATCATCAATGCTGCCTTCCACGTAACAATGGATTCTATGGTAACGGACGAAAGGCGCCAACCGGGCTGCGCCGGCAAAACCAGAAAGCGCATATCGCACTTTTCCTTTACTGCAAACCTCCTCTATTTGTTTTTCCAATTGGGCCATTTTTGAAAGCGAATAAAAGCTTTGAATTTGGGTGCCTTCGAATTGATAATTATTGCACCATTCTTGCAGGAGACTTTCCGGCTCACTTAATCTCATCCCTCTATTGTCGACGACAGCCAACTCACGATTGAGCAACTCCTCCTTAACATTATACACATGCCCGACACTTACTTTGGCTTCTTTCGCCAACGGCGCAATTTTCCAATACATGTTTGGATTGAACAATAATACCCGTAGTACGCGGGATGCTTTTATTTTGAATAAGGAGTTGAATTGGCGCCGGCTCAAATATGGATTTTTTTTGCCTTCTTTTTGTATGTAGAGACCACCAAATGAAATGAAACAGTTTCCAGCCAGATCGACAAATCCTATACCGGCGTTGCGTAACATTTTACCCGTTATTTCAGATATAAAGGGCGCAACAAATATCCGGTAAATCTTGGGTTCTTCAGCCAGAAAGCTCACCTTTTCGATTAGGATGCGTGCAAACCGGGGCTGGCCGCTTGCACTTATTTCGACATAAATTGCTTTCCGCCCAAAAGGAGTTTCTAAGTGAAGGATGTAATCCGGACCGGCGTCATTCAATGAAGTTTCCTTTTCGATCACCTTCATAAACGGAATATCACTCAGACAGTCTTCGATGGCCTTGGCGGCAGATAGACTCAAAGTTTGATTTTTCATCATTTTTATCCTTTTCAACAATTGTTGAAAATATTATAAACAATGAAAATGATGTTTGTCAACTGATATTTTCAATAAATAACATATTTTCAACAATTGTTGAAAACTTATAATTTGGTGAATTTATTAACTGACCATGTCGAGAACTTTTTTGGAGGAAGAAGTGAACGTCCCGCAAGTCTCTCGTGGTTCTTGTTTTATTCGCCTTTTTGGCCATTGCGGGCTGTGAAGGGACTGAAACTCGCGAGCAGGTGGATGACGTGGTGAAGGAACTCACCGGAAAGAAAGATATCGATCGAATGGACCAGATGAAAAAAGATATCAATAAAGCCGCGCAACAACAGGCGGATCGATTTAAAAAGACAGATGAAAGTGCTGACGAAAAATAGAAACTTATAATTTTATGTACGTTAGGACGCCTTTTTTAAGGGATGCCCCCCTTGCTAATCACAGTTTCTCGTATTGACGTTTAACCTCGTCAGTCCCGTAGACCCTCTCAAGCCTGCGTACAATAAAATGACCCCGGCCCATGTCTTGAAAATGATCTATGCTTCGAGCGTTTTGATCTTTTCACCTTCGCTCCGCGCGATATCGGCAATGGAACGGAGCATGATGATTGTTGAGACAGGCAACTCCACCGTAAGTGCCGGAAGGCCAAAGGCGCCACCTACTGCACCGGAAGTTGCAGCAAGCATTTTGTGCAAAAAACTCCAAGAAGATACCCTTGGCCGATCATCCATGGTCATGACCGCAAATTCCAGTGCCTTGCGCAATGATTCTTTTGTAGCCTGTTGAACCACATCTGACCATTTGGCGGGCAGACGCTCAAACCCTTTATCAATAGCTGTTCCCAATGCATCGGTTATTCTTGCAGCCAGCCCCGGGTTTTCTAAAAGTTCTTTTGCATATTGCAGATCCTCCAATTCGTTTTGTGACATGGGCATTTTGATTCGTTTCCCTTCCAGCTTATGTTATGGCGCCGATATTTGCCCAATGAGGGTGTAGATATTCTCCAGTTGTTCGGAGAGCAGCTTGCGACCTCAGAAAATGGTGTCGAAATGGTATCGCGTCTTGAATAATATTCACAATTCAAGAGGCGACACCAAACAATATTTCACACCCTCAAGTCAAGATTTGAGCTAATTTTCTAATTCTTCGCTCTGGGCCGAATAGAAACTTATAATTTTATGCACCCCTACCCCCCGGAAGTCCGAAGTCCCGCAGAGCCCCGCCTACAAGCTTTCTATTGATGCGGGAATGGATATAGCGCACAATCAATTTATTTCAAAATCTAAGCTTTTTAGCAATGCTTGTACTCGTTGAAACGCGTCTTGTCGCAAAAATGCCCTATAATCCGGATCTGTCGTTCCTTCTTCTGATACTACATCTGTTG
>NZ_JAZFTO010000164.1:0-17941 GCF_036446775.1 Candidatus Desulfatibia sp. | reverse complement strand
GCGGAGAAACTTATGACAAACTCAAAAAAAACAATCCAAAAGTAAAAGTCCTGCTAGCAAGCGGCTATAGTATCGAAGGCCAAGCAACCGAAATTATGAACCGGGGTTGTAACGGTTTTATCCAGAAACCTTTCAATATGGCGGATCTATCACAAAAAATAAGGACGGTTCTCGACAAAAAGTAATAAAATGGGATGAAATCTTCATACAGTTGGATCTGAGATATCTGCTTGCATCCTTGCGCCACAAAAACCTTTAATGCCTGTGATACCTTGCCAAAAGCTGTAAATATCATTTGTTTTCAATAGGATGAGATACGCATTACATATCGACAACTTAGATTAAGGATCATTGCAAAGCCATGGTTATTTTCCCTCACTATATATTGTATAATTTTATCCCCGAACCCCTTGGCACGACGTAGCTTCAGCGTAGGCGGCTGGATCTCTTTCCTGCGGTAGGCAGCCCACATATCTTTCAAACTGCCCCTATCGGTCTGAATTTTAATGGAAACAACTTTTTTGGGGAAATCTTCGAATGCTGGCACGAAAATTGCTTTTATAAAGTCGCAACACGATTTTATTTGATAAGGAGGTTGTTATTATGGTTTGTACTACAGCCAGAAAAGGTATGGAGTGTCCGTTTAGTGCGGCCGGCGGCTGTTCATACAACGGTGGGGTTTGCTATGAAATTATTGAGAAGTGCAGTGGGTGCAACCGCATCCAAGAATACTCTACTGGATGGTACTGCACAGCCAGCCCTGAGCCGTCATTGAAATGGAAAAACGGCAATTGCAATCTTGCCACTAATGTTGTGGCAATATCCAGTGCAAAGAAAGCAAAAATTAATCCCCTCAAGGCCTCTAAGAGGGGAGATAAATAATCCACCACTCCAATACTCCCCAAAAACTATTAATGGCAAGGACCATAAGCCCCTATGGGGGATAATTAAAGCCACGTTCTATGGGCGTTGACTCTTTACTCGATAATCGCTTGACGGAAATACCACATAGTGGTAATTACCTTGTTTCGTTATGGGAACGTATAATAATGGAATATTGAGAAATGGACTCATCTCCAATTAAAGCTGTCGGGTTGTTGTCAGGGGGACTGGACAGTACCCTGTCTGCACAACTGATGCTGGAGCAGGGGATTGAAGTATATGCCGTCAACTTCACCTCTCCTTTTTGTACTTGCACCCCCAAACAAGCGGGATGTGCGGCGGTCGTTACGGCCGTTAGGGAACTGGGGAATATTCCCCTCAAGCAGGTAGCCTTGCGGGATGAATATCTGGAAATTGTACAAGCCCCCAAGCACGGACACGGATCGGGCATAAACCCCTGCATCGATTGCAGGATTATGAAGATAAAAAAAGCCGGGGAATACATGCACAAGATCGGTGCCTCCTTTCTTTTTACCGGTGAAGTTTTGGGCCAACGTCCCATGTCACAGTATAAATCCGCCCTGAATATTATTGACCGGGAATCAAGTTTGCAAGGATATATCCTGCGGCCGCTTTCAGCGCAGCATCTGGAACCAACGATTCCAGAAAAGAAAGGACAGGTTGACCGCAACAAGTTGCTTGGAATATCGGGGCGGTCGCGGAAAACACAGATATCGCTGGCAGTTGAAAAGGGAATTAGAGATTATCCCTGTCCGGCGGGGGGCTGTCTTTTAACAGACAAGAATTTTTCTGACAGAATTCGTGATTATTTTGCTTATACCGAGTGTCCATCAATTAGAGATATCCCTCTTCTTAAAATCGGAAGACATTTTCGGATTGACGGTGGTGACAAAATTATTGTCGCGCGTAATGAGCAGGAAAGTAATGAGCTGAAAAATCTATGCCGGGAAAACGATCATCTTTTTATACCCTTAGATTTTAAGGGCCCTACCGTGATTCTTCAGGGGGACTCCCTGAAAACCGCTGTTGAAAAAATGATAAGGTATACCAAGAGATCGGTTGGGGAAGCTTCCCGGATTACCCATGTGTTCAGGGGAAAAACCAGTATCTTACCCCTGGGGGATTATGATGGGAAATACTAAAGCAAAGGTTGCCATAGCACTTAGCGGGGGAGTCGATTCTTCGGTGGCCGCGGCTTTGCTCAAGGAGGAAGGCTTTGAGGTTGTCGGTATTACCATGGAAATATTTGACGGTTCAATCGTTGTGCAAGAGGCTCAAAATCATGCCTGTTACGGCCCTGGTGAAAAAGAGGATGTTGAAGCGGCGGCATCCATCTGCAAGAAACTTGCAATTCCATTTTTTGTAATTGATCTGAAAAAAGAGTACAGAGGTCATGTCATTGACTACTTCAAGAAAGAATATCTCGCGGGAAGAACACCGAATCCTTGTGTAGTATGCAATAAAAGGCTTAAATTTGGTTTTCTTGCCGAAAAAGCGAAAGCTGCGGGAGCTGATTTTAATTTTTTTGCAACCGGCCACTATGCCCGGGTAGTAAGATCCGAAGGGCGTTTTCTATTAAAGAAAGCTGTAGATCTATCTAAGGACCAAACATATTTTCTCTACAGGCTTACGCCTGACCAACTTTCCAGCATTTTGTTTCCCTTAGGTGCATACACAAAACAGCAGGTCAGAAAAATTGCACGCTCATTCGGGCTTGAAACAGCACACCGGCCGGAAAGTCAGGATTTTATCGCCGGTGGCGACTACTCCACTCTTTTCAATAAAGATGAGGTAGAGGAGGGTGATATTGTTGACGATCAAGGCAATATCCTTGGAAGACACCGGGGTATCATCTATTATACCGTCGGGCAGCGCCGGGGTCTTGGCATTGCGTCACACCGGCGGCTCTATGTGATGAAAATCGACACCGCCAACAACAGGGTCGTAGTCGGCGGCCGGGAGAGCATTTTCTCAGAAGGCCTTATCGCAACCGACCTAAACTTTATTGCTGTCGAAAGACTTCGCCGGCCATACAAAGTGAAAGCCAAGATTCGGTTTAGACACCAGGAAGTAGATGCAACGGTTTCGCCGCTTAATAATGACAAAATGAAAATTCTGTTCAGCCGGCCGCAGATGTCTGTTGCTCCGGGGCAGTCGGCAGTCCTGTATTTAGACGATTCCGTGTTCGGCGGCGGTGTTATTGAACAAGCCATACAATAAACATTCTTCCCGTTTAGGGTATCAATTAAACGGCAGCCCCGTAACGGCCGCCCAGAGCACCAGGGTGTGCATAATGATAAGGATAACCAGCGGGCACAAAATCCATAGGCGGGCCGTGACCGCTTGATCGCAAGGGTTTGAACCCTCATCGTTGCCGGAATGGATCGGTTTATAAAGACGTCTTGGAAAAAAAATAGCGACGGAGCCTGTGATTAGGAACAGGCCGTTCCAGCTCAGCAGCCAGAAGGGGTAAACACCCCGAAAGGTCAGGTTTGCTTTAACATGGAACAAGTATACACACGTCAACACGGCTCCCGCAGCCCCGAAGACCATAACTCCCAGCACCGGCTTGAATTGTTTCAGACCGCCGGTCCAGGACCAGCCGCCTGTCGGCGCCTTTCTCAGGCCGGCAAGGGTAAAGATCCCCATAAGGGCGGCGGCAGAGTTCATGATCATATCCTGCCAACCGTAATACCGGTTCGGGATAATCCCTTGCAGCATTTCATCAACAATACCCAGCAAAGCAGCGCATATAAAAACGAGCACAAATATGCCTTTATCCTTGTAATCAAGCGCCAGGACTTCAAATAGAAGCCACGTCATAATTATATATTCGGGGATATGGATATATTTGTTCGGATTGGGTTCTGTAGAAATAAAAACCCAAACGATGATCGCACAGGGAACTAATAGTGCCAGGGCCTTTATACCCTTTTTCAATACCAGAACCGCGAGAATATAAGCGATTCCCAGCAGGATGATTAAAGCGATGGGAACTTTTTGGGCAATTTCAGGCGAAAAGTGCTTTGCAATGGCATTAAAGATCAAAATTACATGAGGAAGCACAAGAGTATAAGCTGCCACTAAAGCCCACAACAAGCCCCGTAGTATGGAACTGCTTTCTTTGTGCTCCCTGATTTCCAGAATGATTCCCCTTGTTTTGGTTTTTCACCAGTCTGTTAATCCACAGATTTCGCAGATTACACAGATTGCAATGAATACGCGATGAAGGTTGCGGAATCTGTCGGGTTTAATTCCCCGCAGCTTGCTGCGTTAAGATAGAAAATATCATTTGTTGATACCCCGTGGCTTGCCGCGGGGTCGTTCATCAGTTGCAAAAAAAATTTAGTACCTTATGTGCTAATACCATTATAGCAAATGCCGTGCCAATTTTTAGGGATTTGATGGATTAGACCGGGGGGTGCTTGAGGGCGTTGCCAGACATCAATGGGCTAAGAATTTGAAATGAAAGTGAAAGTGGTTACAAACTACGAAGTCCCGTGGCCTTGAGCCAAGCCAAAAATCACCAAAATAAATCTGAGAATTGGAGCAATAAAGCACTGCAATCTGTCAGGATATTGTAATGGTATTAGGACACTTTTTCTTTTGGCAGAATTTATCCTGATAAAAAAGCAGGTTAACTGTGTCTTAAAATTAGGACACTGTCTATCATAAAATGCGTCCCGTTTCAGCCACTTACTGAAAATTTGTCAAGTTAACGGCTCAATCGGAACATTATTATGAGAATCGCTATTGAGTGACAGGTTTGGTGATCTGATATTTCTTAAGCTTAAGATAGAGGGTGTTGCGGCTGATCCCCAAACGCCGGGCTGCCATTTTTTTGTTCCAACCGCACTCCTCCAGGACTTGCTGTAGAAATTTTTTCTCGTGCGCGCTCATGGCATGCAACAGCCCGCCGGCTCTGGTGTTGGATCCGGCCTTATGTAACGACCTGGGCAGATCTGAAGCCTCAATCCTTTGCCCCTTGGCCAGCACCGTAGCGTGTTCAACAGTATTTTTCAGCTCCCTGACATTGCCCGGCCAAAAATAATCAAGCAGCCGCCGCATGGCCTCGGGGCTGAATTTTTCAATCTCCTTATCTTGTTCGCCAACAAAATAGCGCAGAAAATGATGGGCCAGTAGGGGGATGTCATTCTGCCGTTCTCTGAGTGGCGGCAAGCGGATGGAAATGACGTTAAGGCGGTAAAAGAGGTCTTCACGAAAATTACCGTTTTGCACTTCGCGGTCAAGGTCCTTATTGGTGGCAGCAATGATGCGAACATTTACTTCCAGAGTCTTTTCACCTCCTACGCGCTCAAATTTTTGGGTCTGGAGCACCCGCAGCAGTTTAATCTGGGCTGATGAGGATATCTCACCGATCTCATCCAAAAATACAGTGCCGCCATGGGCCTGTTCGAAACGTCCGGACTTTTGGCGGATGGCTCCCGTAAAAGCCCCTTTCTCGTGGCCGAAGAGCTCACTTTCCAGGAGTGTGGCCGCATAGGCCGAACAGTTAATCACCACAAAAGGTTTGTCCTTACGCAGGCTTTGGTGGTGGATGGCATTGGCCACCATTTCTTTGCCGGTGCCGTTTTCTCCCATAATCATGGCAGTAACGTCGGTGGAGGCGATATCCTCAATCAGCTTATAGATTTCCTGCATTTTTGGATCCTTGCCAATGATCCCGCTAAATTCTACATTGCTTTCAACGCGGCTCCGCAGATTACGTATTTCTTCTTCCTGTGAAATTGCCCGCATAATAACGCCGGCTGTCTGAGTCAAGATCAGACCCACCATATCAAAAGCCTCAGCGTCACATTGGCAATCGCCGGGACAGGCTGCAAGTAGAGCGCCAAAAGATTGATTTTCATAATGGAAAGGAACGATGGCCTGACGCGTTACGGCTTGAAAACCATCCGGAACAAAATATTGCTTGAAAATAACCTTATTGGTGAAGGTAACCTTTTTCAGGCCTTCTAAAGCAACCGCGGCCGTCCGCAGGGTCTCTGGTTCTTTTAAAATCTTGGCGCCTTTGGCCGATAGTGCAAAGAGAAGGTCCCGGTTGACATTAAAAATCAGGAATACTAACTGGTTGCACTTAAGAATGTGCTGTAATTTTTTGATCAGAAATGGGCCGATTTCATTCAGGCTGCGTTGCGAACCGATCTCCTGAACAATGCCGCAGAAGGTTCTGGTCTGGTCATGGGCGCGTTCCAGTTCCATGGTCTGTTCTTCAAGCTTGCGGGTATATTCTTCCATGTGGCCAACCATGTGGTTGAATGAGGCCGCCAGTTCTCCCACTTCATCATGTCCTTGAACCGGCACCCTTACGCCCAGTTCACCTTTGTCAATTTTTTTGGTCGCCTGCGCCAAAGCTGCCAATGGGCGCGTAATCCGTCTGACAAAGAGGAGAGTTCCGCCTAAAGCCAGTAAAAGAATCCCCAGGGTAAGCCCGCTCATTTGCAGCCATAACTTGGTCAGTTTGCGACGATAAGGTTTTTCTGAAAACCCCAGGCGTAAGACGCCCGCCTTTTTCTCGAAAATGGGCCAGGCAACATCCAGATAGTATTCGCCGCCGGTGGTGGTGATTTCCTGGTTATGAGCTTGCTTCCCGGAAGTAAGCCCATTGGCATCCAGCAGATCGGCCGGGAAACCTTTCACAAAGGTGTGGGCCAGAACCTTACCGTCCTGGTAAACAAATAGGTATGAAATGGCGGGATTGCTGCGCACCTGGAGATCCAGCGCTTTCTGGAGAGCAACCAGATCGCGCGTGAGGATCATATCAGCGCATTCCAGAGCCACTGAATGGGCCAGATTTGCCGCCTGGCCGGTCATTGTCTCGAAAAGACTGCTGCCGTAACGCTGGGTGACCAGCAGCGAAGTGAGCAGGCTGCTGCCGAGCACCAAGGCGGAAACAGCTATCAGCAATTTGCTCCTAAGGCTTTTCAGGCCCATGGCGTCCCTCGTCAAATAATGCCACTTTCTCCTTCATCTGCCGGATAGGTTCGTACCACTCCTCCTGGGGTGCTACAAACCGGTCAATCATAAGTTTTTCGAGAATTCTTTGGCCTTCGGGGTCCTGATGCATGGAAAAAAGTAACCGGCGAATGCGTTCTTTTAGCTCGGTGGGAAGGTATCGTTGGGCCACCAGAGGCGGGATGCCGTAGGGCTCCGATTTCTTGATAACTCGAGTTCTATCAGTAAAGGTGGGTTTCTTATGGTTGTAGTATTCCCAAATGAGCCCATCAACGGCGGCTCCGTCCGCAAGGCCCCAGGCTACAGCCAGAATGGAATTATCGTGACCAAAGGTATTAATGGTCTCGGCAAAGAAGGTCTCCGGCCGCTCTTGCAGCTGCGCCAGCCAGAAAGTAGGCACCAATTTTCCGGTATTGGAGTCCGGATCTGTAAAAGCAAAGATCCGCCCTCTGAGATCTTCAAACCGCTGAAAGGAACTGTCTTGGTTGACAATCAGGTAGGCCTTGTAGAAAGGGCTACCGTGAACCTCGGGAGTGGCTACCAGTTCGAAGCCGTATTTTTCTTTTCCAATTGCGTAAGGACCCGAACAGATAAAGGCCAAATCAATCTGATCCTTTTGGAAGAGTTCGTTGATCTCACCATAGGTTTTCCGCTGAACAAGCTCTACATCTCTGTCAAGACGCCTCCCAATATAGTCCAGAATCTGGCGATGATAAATGAAGGTCTCCTTAGGAGAGATCATTGCCGCTACGGCCACCCGCAGGGTACGGTCCCCCGCCGGCCGGCCTTGCGGTCGCTCAATCGTTACAGTTTTGGATAAATCAATCAAGCGGATCTCACCCCCATCGCCACAACCATAAGTAAAGACCAGCATCGCGACAGCCAGAAACCTGAGTAAAAAACAGACCCTTTTAACTGAAAAAAGAACTAAATCCATAACCCTAACCCGGACAAACCGGAAATAACAAATCACAAGCATCAAATTTCAAATAAATTCCAAACTACAAACTCCAAATTCCAAATACTAAATACTAAAGAACTAATACCGCAATCACCTGATAACGCAGTAGATCCGGGACCGATTTAAATCAACAGCTGCACAACCGCTTTTTGACCGGCCCGTATTTTAGTAACGCCCTCGGGTACAAGCAGGAGGCCTTCCGCCTCTGCCAGGTCTCTCAATCGACTGCTTCCCTTGGCCGGGCGGAAATAACTTTGGTCCTTTTTCATTTGAAGAAAACCGAAAACCGCCTGGGTCCAGTCCGACTGGCCTTCAACCGTTTTTGTCAGTTTTGTTATGATCGGTCGTAGTCCGGGGGTCTTACAGCCTGCCAGTTTTAAAATGCCCGGCAGGGCCAGCTGCAGGAAAGCAACCAGATTCGACGGCGGGCCGCCCGGCAGTATGAACACCGGCTTTCCCTGAAACATCCAGAGACCGACAGCCTTGCCGGGACCTAACCGCACCCGGTGATAAACCTTTTCCCATCCCAAATCATCCAGCACACGCGCCATCAAATCCCGGTCCCCTGACCAGGCACCCCCACTGGTAATGACCGCATCATTGTGTTTTATTCCAAACAGAAGTTTTTCTTTGAGTATGCTCTCTTCATCAAAAATAATATCGAGCTCGGTTTTGAAACCGTAACGCCGGCACCAGGCTGCCAGCGTCAGCATATTGCTGGCATAAAGCTTTCCTTGCGTTAACGGTTGACCGGGAAGAACCAATTCATCTCCAGTGGCGATCAATGCCACTTGCGGTTGGCGATACGTCCTGATGCGGTCGTGTCCTCCGGCAGCCAGAAAGCCGATCATTCCGGGAGCCAGCACATGGCCGGCTTCAATGAGGACTTTATCTTTGGCAATATCGCTGCCTCGGCCAAGAATGTTGCGGCCCGGCTCGGCGTGGGCTTCAATGCTGACATGATCATCGTCGCACTGGGCAAATTCTTCGGCCACTACTGCATCCGCATTTTCCGGCAGCAGCGCCCCCGTAAGTATCCGCACAGCGCTGCCCGGTCCAACTGCCAACCGCCTTTTTTCTCCGGCAGCGGCGACACCATCCAGTCTCAGCCTTACGGCAGTGTTGCGCAGGGTGCCTTCAATATCCGCCGAACGTACAGCATAGCCGTCTTTCATGGAGACATCGGCCGAGGGAGAATCGACACGCGCCCGCAATTTTTCAGCGGATACGCAACCGACACTCTCTGCAAGGGCCTTTTCAACGACTTTAAGCGGCTTGATCTTGCTTAGAGTGCGTTTCAGGGCTGTTTGAAATCCAATGAATTGTCGCGGTGTTGTCCGTTTCATAAAAAAGTGAATATCCTCTCTGCAAAAATAACAATGGCTACAACAACGATTCCTCCCAGGCATTTTTCCATGGTACGCGGCGACAATCTCGATGAGCCCATAAATGATCCCAAGTAACCTCCGATTAAAACAGCAACTATTAACGGAAGAAATGCGATTAGATCGATGCGCTGATACTGGAGGCGTGCGATCAAACCTGCTAAAGAATTCACCCAAATAAAAACAGCCCCGCAGGCCGCCGCTTCTTTAGGTGAGCCTAAGCCCAAAACAATAATCAGCGGAACAAGAAAGATGCCTCCGCCAATACCAACGGTACCGGCGACGAATCCCAGCACAGAACCCGCCATTAACGAAATCATTATTTTCCGGGTTTTGCTGACATTCAGCTTTAAGGAAGCATTTTCCCAGACATAAATTCGTATTGCAATAAGGACCAAACTGATAAGCAGTATCCAGTAAAAGGTCTCTTTAGCCAGTTTGAGAGAACCGCCCAGATAAGACATGGGAATGGAAGCAATAAAAAACGGTAAAATGAGCTCCAGGCGGGCATGCTTTTTGCGGATAAAATTATAACTGCCAACGGAAGTAACAAACAAGTTCAGCGTTAATGATATTGTTGGAATGGCGACATAACTTACACCAAAGATCGCCATTAAAGCTGTAAATGAAGACCCGCCGCCCATCCCTACGGACGAATAAACAAAAGCCACTGCAAAAAATAATGCCGCTAAGACATATAAAGATATTACAAGTTCTTCCATAAGTTAATAACCTGATACTGGATGCTCGATACTGGATGCTCGATACTGGATGCTCGATACTGGATGCTCGATACTGGATACTGGATACAGTAAGGAATCGCTTTCAGGCGCTTAGCCAAGCTACTGCGACGAAGTCGGATCGCTCTATCTCTTTTATAAAATTGCCAAAGATCTTTTTTTTATCCAGCATCCGGAAACCGGCATCAAGCATCTGTCTCGCACTTGCAACTGAGTTTGTTATGAAAACTTGGTGTCAATGTTAAGACTTTGGCCGATATAGACTTTTAGTTTCATGAAGCGGCCTTCCCTTGAGCTAAAGAAACGTCCTTTGCAAGGTTAAAATGCTTTATCAGAAAATCGACCACGCTTTGGCCGTCGTCGGTAGAAAATCGAGGCACGCCCAAATCAATCGGATCGTCGCTTATCAGCGCCAGTAACGTTTTGTCACCCTTGAATAACGGGGCTTTGTGAACCTGTGACCTGAAAACCTCCAGTTTCGGCAGATTTTCTTTTTTGTAACCTTCGGTTAGAATAATATCCATATCGGGCAGAAGCGCCACGAGTTCTTCAGTCCTGTGGTCGTGATCGACGTCCCTGACCATGCCGATCTGGTAGGGTGAAGAAATTACGGTAACAGACGCGCCGGCTTTTTTGTGCCGCCAGCTGTCCTTGCCCGGCCGATCCATTTCAAAACCGTGCACGTCATGTTTTATGGTCCCCACGGCATAGCCGCGATGTTTGAATGCGGAAATCAGTTTTTCCAGCAAAGTGGTTTTTCCTGAGCCGGAATACCCGACAACCGAGACAACAGGGGGTGATTTCCCCCAAATCACATTTAACGATTGGTTTTGCTGGTCATTTTTACCCATCATATCTCTCAATTTTATCCTTTGTTTTATTGAAGATGCTGTCAAATATTTTATCATCAGCAGACATACATTTTTTTACTAAAAGCTTGTATTTCTTCATCAATTCCTTACCTTCCCTGGACAGGCGCGTGCCGTCTTTTCTATCGGCATGCACGATTTTCACATTTAAGTTCTTTTCA
Organism: Candidatus Desulfatibia sp.; assembly: GCF_036446775.1. Lineage (NCBI taxonomy): Bacteria > Pseudomonadati > Thermodesulfobacteriota > Desulfobacteria > Desulfobacterales > Candidatus Desulfatibia > Candidatus Desulfatibia sp. The sequence goes on along the minus strand of NZ_JAZFTO010000164.1, from coordinate 6,946 downwards.
GTGGCTTTGATTTTACTCCAAACCGCCTTATAAGACATTTTCATCTGTTTGGCGGTCTGGTTCATTGACCCTGTCTTTTCGATGCTCTCCAAAATTTCCATGCGGCCCTTGCCGATGATGATATTGTTATATTCATCAACAATCCACTGGCTTGATCTTAATTTAAGGTTCACCATTGCTCTAATAAGCCTCCCTTCTACCTAGTTTCCATCCATAAATGGCTATTTTTTCGATGAGCGGCGTTCTCTCTCCGAGGCGTAGGCTCTACGAGCCGGAGGCCGCGGATTTCCGCCCTCGACGTACTAAAGTACGCCTCGGACGAAAACCCTTGCTTGTCCCGCCATAGCCCTTTTCTAAGGGCGACGGCGGATGCGGCCTTACGTCTTCGCCGAGGCTTCGCCGCACGCGTGCTCATCGAAAAAATATCTCATTTATGAATTGGAAACTACTTAGTGCTCAAATGTATTTATGGACGGACACTAGGTAATTTCCAAAATTTATTTCAGGACCAACACGCATTAAATGTTTTTTAGTTCCGCTTTTAGCGGGGCTTTATATAAAATCGTGGAACGATTTTATTTATGGAACTTGATGAAAAGCTGCTAAAGGATGTGAAGGGATTTCTGGACACCCGCGAAGGCCGCAGTCTTTACCAGTTTGCCCTCAAAGCCAGCCGGCTGGGGCCTTGTCTGGAAATCGGAAGTTACTGCGGCAAAACGACCATTTACCTGGGTACTGCCTGCCGGGAGAACAACAGCACCCTTTTTTCCATTGACCACCACAGGGGCTCCGAAGAACAGCAGCCCGGCGAAGAGTATTTTGATCCCGAACTCTTCGATAGAGAGGCCGGGCGGGTGGACACATTCAAAGAATTCAGAAAAACTCTGGTAAATGCGGAACTAGAGGATACGGTTGTACCCATCGTATGCAAGTCGGCTGTGGCCGCGCGTCTGTGGGCAACGCCGCTCAGCCTGGTTTTTATCGACGGCGGGCACACGTTTGAGGCGGCGTTTACAGATTACAACGCTTGGTCCGGGCATATCATGCCCAATGGATATTTGCTGATTCACGACATTTTCAAAGACCCTGCCAAGGGTGGTCAGGCACCCTATCAGGTCTATCAACTGGCCGCTGACTCCGGCCTTTTCCGTGAACTTCCCATGATCGAGACTATGGGGGTGCTGCAGCGGCGACAATACGGAAAACTTCCCGAAAACTTTTTCAATAATGATTGAAAGACAAGAAATTTTACGCTTTTCTGTAATAGTTCAGCCACAAAGGCACTAAGACACTAAGATTATAGTACTAATTTAAATTGTCCGATTGGTTTTATTGGTTTAATTAGTTTTATTTGTTAACCAACCAAACCAATGGAACCAATTTAACCAATAAAACTGAATCATTAAGGTTTATAATCCATACTCCTTCTTTGTGCCTTTGTGTCTTCGTGGCTGAACTGTTATGCTTTCCTTAAGTAAAGCACAAGGCTTTTGCCCAGCAAAGGATTGAGCAGATTTTCCAGCAGGCGGGTTATCCAGGGGTGCTTCATCATATCCCAGACCAGAAAACGGTGATACAGGTTGACAAGCCGCAGATCTTCGCGTGCGGGCCCTAAAAGGCATTTCAACCACCAGTAAGGTGTGTGCAGGCTGTGGGCATAATGCTTTCCCCAAAGCGTAGCGCCGGTTGTTTCCAAAAGTTCAGTCAACTCTTTTTGTTTGTATATGCGGATGTGTCCGTTTGCGGTGTTGCGATAATCTTTGGAAAAGGTCCAGCAGATTCTTTCAGGAAGATATCTGGGGACGCTGACCATCAGGTTCCGGCCGGGTTTTAGGACCCGGATTATCTCGGAAACAGCCGTCCGGTGGTCATGGATATGCTCCAGAACCTCCGAGCAAATGACAAAATCGAAAAAATTGTCTTTAAAGGGTAAATCGAGTGTGTCTGCAACCGAAATCACACCTGTACCACCGCCATGATTGCCGAATTTTGCGTGGTATTCGATCCTGTTGTCGGCTTCTATAACATCATCAAAGTTAATATCCACTCCCACGGCGAGCACATTTTTGCACTGCAAGGCGGCGCAGGTGTGGCGTCCTGATCCGCAGCCGATATCTAGAATGCGGTAGCCGGGTTGTATTGCGAGCCTGTTAAAGTCGACGGTAATCACGAATCGTCTCCCGGTAAGCCTCAGCGGTCATTTCCGCCGCCCTTTTCCAGGTAAAGTGCTTGTGCACCCGCATGCGGCCGGCACGCCCGATTTTGGCGGCCCGCTCCGGATTGTCGAGAAGCCTTGTGATAGAGCCGGCCAGCGCTTCAGGATCGGCCGGCGGTACCAGAATACCGGCATCACCCACTATCTCGGGCAGCGCGCCGCCGGTGGTGCAGACCACCGGAAGGCCGCAGGCCATGGCCTCACCGGCCGGAAGGCCGAAGCCTTCATATACCGATGGTACCACTGCAACGGCGGCCCGGGCGTATTGCCGCACAAACTCGTTGTGGTCGATCCGGCCTGTGAAGGTAATGCATGCTCCAATACCCAGTTCTCTTATGAGGGATTCGATGTAGCCGTTTTTCTTGGGAGATCCGACAACGATGAGTCTGGTGTTGCGGGTTTTTAAGATTTTGGAAACAGCCTGCAAAAGGTAATCAAGTCCTTTTAGAGGCGTGTCGGCGCTGTTGGTAACAATAATACGGTTTTCTCTCCGCTTGATTTCAGGGATCGGATAAAAAAGGTCGGTGTCAATACCATTAGGGACAATTCTGAATTTATGAGAAGGGATTTTAAAATCTCTGCTGATATCGTCCCGGGCGGATTTTGAAACCGTAATGATGTGTGTAAGGCTCCTGGAAATCCGTTTCTGCATGCCGATAAACGAATACCAGCGCATTTGCTGCATCTTTTTCCAAATAGTTGGAGCCGTTTTTACGGCCAGATCCCTGTCCACGGTAATGGGGTGATGGATGGTGGCAATGGTCGGAATATATTTTCCGATGGACCGGATACCGTAGGAAAGACTCTGGTTGTCGTGCACGACATCGTATTGATGCAGCTTGTCTTTTAAGAATTTATAAGCCCTGATTCCGAAAGTAAACGGTTCCGGGAAACCCATAGTAGAGACATCCAACCACTCTATGAGGTTGATGGGATCGGCAAGTTCCCGCAGCGTGGGCATCCTAAACAGGTTGTCGGGGTTATAAAGATCGAGACCCGGCAGTCGAAACAGCCCAATATCCTTTGCAAGAATCGGGTCCGGCGGTCCGGAGATCACATCAACCTGATGCCCCAGATCTTTGAGCGCTCTGCTCAAATGCTGGATATAGACCCCCTGGCCTCCACAATGCGGATTGCTCCGGTAGCTTAACAGGCAGATTCTTAAGGGCGCCGGATGATCTATGGGCATTTTTCAAAGGTCTCTTTTTGATGTTAACGTCTGGCAAATTCTACAACTCGTTGTAATCAAATTTATTTTTTAGTAAGGGTACATTCTAACGATATACAGCTCAAGCTTTATCTTGAACGGCGGCGGCGATTCTCAGCGAAATATGTTTTTGCATTTCACGGGGCAGGCGGCAATGCCTTCAAGCTTCAAAATTTGTGACATGATACGTTCGTGCAGAAAGTGCAGAAATAAAACATGTTCTGCAAGAACGTTATATATTAAAATAACAAAAGGTTATACCCTCCAGCATGGCATAGAAAAAATTTGTTATCGCCTTGTCCCGTATCACGTCAGGTCCATGATGGACAGCAGAAGAAATGGTTTGTGCGCGGCGCGGTGCAAGGTATAGGCAGGATATCTATCGCGGCCTCTATCAGTTCTTAAATTTGATAATTTGGGAAGGTGGTTTTCAATCCTCGCCGCATTTTGTCAAGAATGAAGATTTATCCTGCCTGCCCAGTTAAATTTCTTTTTTATTTATTTAACCAGGGTTAAATGCGGAGCATATTTAAACGAGACCTGACCCCTTGTTTTCCTTAAAACCGGGTGTTTTACACCCGGTAGCAAATCCAACGAGAAAAGCTCTGACGTGCTTTTGACTTAATTTTTATCCTTGTGCGGAAAGCCACTTTCTCCTTAAACATAGGGCCCATTTTCCGTCATCCAGCTTGTTGGCAATACTGGTCGCCAACTCAAACATACGGGTATTTATATCCGAAGCCTGTTCGGCCTTGGCATAAACCCGCCGGGACCATGCGTTATCCCCAAGATGTCTCAAAATGCTTTCGGCCAGGTAAATAAAATCTCTTGTTTCTGAGAATTTGTTCTCAGCAGAGCTGAGCATCTGTCGGAGCAGGTCATTGTCACCCGTTTGCTTCACGACGATGGAAATCAGGTTTGCGTAGTCGTCTCGATTATGGCACTTGGCTTCAGCCTTGTTATAGATGGATATTGCCCACTCCTTATCAGACATAATATCAAACACAGCCCCTGCTACAGTGATGTATCCGAAAAGATCTTGACTTTTCTCCTCGGCACTGCCCAGAAGGTTTTTGCTCCAGTCTTGATCACCCAATTTTGCTGTAACAATACGGGCCAGTTTGATAAAATCCGTCTCTTTTTCGCATCGTTCTTCTAATCCTGAATAGATTTTCTTGACCCATTCCGTGTCATTCAGGGTGGCGGTGATTCCATCAACCAGATTGTTAACCTTGTTGGTATCATCGCATTTTTCGAGTTGTTTTTCATAAATTGCGCGTACCCAATCCGTTTCGTTAAGATCAGCATAAATAGCCGTGGCAACATCGAGATATTCTGGGGAATAGGTGCAGAATCCTTCAGCTTTTTGGTAAAGTTTCCTGGCATAGTGCGTGTCAGCTGTTTTCTCGATCACTTCATGCGCCAGGACAGATATGGATTTGCTTGTTTCGGATTCTTGTTCCCGCCTGATAAATTCCCTGTAAAGATCTTTATGAGTCTCCCGTTTTTCGAGTTGATCATTAACGGCATCGATCCACTGCTGATCGTCGGCGTACTTGATGACGGCATCGGCGGTTTTTTTAAAGTCATCCGCTGTCTTTACGAATCGTTCGGCCCGTTTTAACTCGTCAAAGGCGCCTTGTTTATCATTTATTTCGTCGGCCAGGGCCATTGCGACCGCTACCAACTCACCGGAATGCTGGGAAGTGCCGGCGGCCTTTTTGTATACACCACCGGCAAAATCAGCATCGCCGGTATCTTTAAAGGCAGCTTGGGCCAGTTTGACAAAATTGGCATAGTCGCTAAATTTCGTTTCCGCAGTTTTGTATACGCTCAGCGCCAGGTCCTTAGCATTAAATTTACTCATCAGCGATTCGGCGAGTTTCATCAAATCATCGCCGCTTTCGAGCTTGCCCTCAGCTTTTTTATAAATTGCTTTGGCATATTCTTCATCTTCCAGATCAGCTACGGCAGACTCGGCCAATTTGATGAGTTCAACTCCGGAATCAAGTGCATTCTCGGCCTTCTCATAAATGGATTTCGCCAGATTTTTATCGGCAAAATTATCCAGAACGCCTTTGGCAATCACCCCAAAATCCTCGCCGGTTTTGCATGCTTCTATAGCCTTATCGTAAACTTCCCGGGCCCAGTCTTTATCGTCAAATACGTCAATCACGCTCTGGGCGTATTCAATGTAGTCCGCAGAGGTGCTGCATTTTTCCAGGGCTTTGTTGGCGGTCTCTTTGGCCAGGTCCGGGTCTGAGAGGGCCGCGTTGATGCTTTTGCTGAGATCCAGGAAATCTTTTACCTTTACGCACTTGCCCTGGGCGGCGGCAAATATTTCTTGGGCGGCTTCGGCATCGCCCAAGTCTGATGCTGCTTTGCCAAGGTTTACGAACTCCTGGGCATTCATACAATAATTCCTGGCTTGCAGCAGACATTCATTTGATTTCTCTTTGTTTTCCAGTACCTCTGATGCACACTTTGCAAGGGCCATAAACTCATCAGCGGTTTCCGCCCATTCCGCAGCTTCTTCAATGAGGCTTGTGGCCCAATCTTTATCAGACAATTCATTAACGACTTCCTGGGCTAATTCGATATAATCTTCAGTAACCTGGCACTCCTCTGCTTTTGTTTCCAATTCTTCCTTTGTCGCCATTTTGCCCTCCTTTTTGGTTCCTCCAGACTAACATCCTTGTATCTATGGATAAAACGTTGAAAATTTTATGGAAGGCGATAATACCTTATTCATTGGGGCCGGGCAAGCACAAAAAACAGTTTTAGGGGCCGTAAGCACACGACATCCCCTTTTCAAAATCTGAATTTAGAATTTATATCGAACTTATTCCTGGAGGGCTTACGGGACATCCTATAATCAATAATTAATAATCAATGGCTAATAACCAAATAACCAATAACTGATTACCGTCGTTTAGTTGCGCAAGTGATCCCTGGCATCGATTAAACCGCGGAAGTCTTCAGGTTTATAATCCTCTCGGTACTTTTTTGTGACGATGGACGTTTCCTTTTTGAAGATAATCTTGTTAATTAGCCCGGATTATGTTTATATAATAGAATCAAAGTTATACGGAGGGTGTGTTGCATGTCTGCCCGTTGTTTAAATACCAGCTATAGCGAAGTCCAACGAAAGTTTGCCCTTACGGGCGTGCTGCCGATTCTGCTGTGCGTGCTGCTGCTGACAGGATGCAGCGCCCTGATCTCGTCGGCCGCCGTTGATATGACCGCCGGCCTGTCCCAGGCCATCTTAAACAACAATGATTTAGCGACGGTGGAAGCCGGCGCTCCGGCTTACCTGCTGATGGTCGACAGCCTGCTTTACCGTGATCCGGAAAGCGAGCCTTTGCTGCGGGAGGCCGCCTCCATATATACCGCTTATACCGACGTGTTCGTAAAGGATGTTGCCCGGGCCCAAAAATTGACCGATAAGGCATTAGGTTACGCTCTTAAAGCTGTTTGCGTGCGGCGGGCGCAAGCGTGCTCGCTGAAGCGTAAAAATTTTCAGG
>NZ_JAZFTO010000163.1:0-5116 GCF_036446775.1 Candidatus Desulfatibia sp. | reverse complement strand
CGCATTTGAAAGTCTCAACTATTTTTCTCACTTAAGCCATATAAACCGATATTTCCCATTTGCCCCCTTTTTAATTGGAAGCATTCTAGCAAGTCCGGTAAAAATCAGCAATCAACTCAAAGTATTTATTCCGGTTCGCACCCGGTCCACCAGCAAGGGTTGTTGTTTATGAAATCCATTACTGCATCCCACTTGGCAGTGGATGTTTGCGCCGGGTATTCCTTCAGTCCCCAACTTCCATATAAACTCAAAGCAGTGGCATTTGACAATTCGGTTCATTTTGAAATAGTTTCAAAGGTATGAAAAGGTTTCATTTTATAAGTATCATCCTTGTTGCGGTCGTTTTTTCTCCGTCACCGGCCCAAGCCTATCTTGATCCCGGAACGGGCGGCATGCTGTTGCAGGGCCTCCTTGCCGCGCTTGCTGCGGTGATAGTGGCCGTAAAAACGTACTGGGGTCGGATCAAGGGATTTTTCAAGAAACAAGACGGAGATGGCTGAACGGGAACCGGCTTCATACAGAGACCCGTTAGGCCACATAATCTACTCTGAAGGCAGGGTAATAAGGAGGCTCTCGCTAAAAGGAGCCGAACTGTGGAAGGGTTTTTCCAAAAGCGCCCTATTTGAATCACTTCGCGTTAAAAAAATGGTCGTAGGCACAAAAGAGTTAATCAACCATGCCTTCTCCGATTCCGAATACCCGATGGCTCTGGAGCATGAAAAGGTTCCGTTCATCTCATATGCATATGAATGGTCCTTTGAAATGCTGAAAGACTCTGCACTCCTTACGCTTGACATAATGCTGGAATCGTTGAAACACGGCTTTATTTTGCGCGACGGCACTCCCTTTAACATCCAGTTTATCCGGGGACGGCCGGTGTTCATAGACATTCTTTCGTTTGAACCCTACGAGAATGGAATGATATGGATTGGGTACGCCCAGTTTTGCAGGATGTTTTTATTTCCGCTTATGCTCGCCTCGCACAAAAAAGTCAATTTCCACCCTTGGATAAGAGGGAGCCTGGAAGGAATTTCACTTGAAGACATGGCGGGCATTTTCGGGTGGAGCGACATTTTAAAAAAAGGCGTCCTGTTCCAGATTTTTTTGCAGAACCGGCTAAACAAGAGCAAGGTTGAAAAAAAAGGGCAAAGCAAGCCATCTACATCCGGCATGACGGCCGAAAAACTAGACCTTATTATTCACCAATTGCGCGGAACGGTATCTTCACTTCAAAGTCCCTTTAAAAATACAACGTGGTCTGAATACGCCAACTCCCACAGCTATGACGAAAAAGAACAATCCACAAAAGTTGAGTTTGTCGAAAAAGTGTGCGGACAAAAGAAAAGAAACCTCGTTTGGGACATCGGGGCAAACATCGGCAAATATAGCCTGATTGCGGCAAAGCATGCCGAACTGGTTATCGCAATGGATTCCGATCACGGCGCGCTGGACACGCTATCAAGTAATGTAAGGGAGAGAAAAGAGGAAAAGATTCTACCGCTCCTTATCGATATTGCGGACCCCTCGCCCTCCTCCGGGTGGTTGAACAAGGAAACAAAAACCGTTTCCGAAAGGGGTAGGCCAGACCTTGTCCTCGCGCTGGCGCTCATTCATCACCTTTGCATTTCACGAAACATAGAGATGGCCTCATTCGTGGAGTGGATTACAGGCATTGCGGACGAAGGGGTTGTAGAATTCGTAAGCAAAGAAGACCCAATGGTTCAGCAACTGCTGGCAACCCGCGAAGATATATTCGGCGGATATACAAAATCCAGGTTTGAATCGATGCTTTCTGAAAAAGCGGAGATAATTGATTCATGCGAGATCAGCCAATCCAAGAGGCACATTTATCACTTCAGGTCCAAATAGCAGTTGGCGGAACGCCCCTTCGGGCTGTCCGGTTTTTTGAACCAAGGAACCGAATCGAGGTACTCACTAGGGAAATACAAGTGTCGGCCGAACTTCCCGGACTGGACGAAAAGAAACTAGAGAAGAAGGAGAAGGGTAATGATTACTACCACATCGAAAGATCCTACGGTTCGTTCTGCAGGACCGTTCCCCTTAATGCGGAGATCGACACGAACGGCATAAAGGCCGCCGTCAAAAACGGGGTACTTACGTTGACGTTGCCGAAGATTGAGCCGGAAAAGAAAAAGATAGACGTAATGGCAGGCTGATAGGCGTGGACTTGGGTCAGGATAAAGTTCTCTTGTAATCCCCTTTTAGGGTGTCCTATATGGAGAAATCGATTTTTGCTCCCTGGCCCTTTTCTGAAACGAACTTCTGGAGCATGGCTGAATGCCGCCGAATCGATTTTTCGACGAACTTTTGATGCGTGGCCCTGATAATTTCCTTGCCCGATTTTATTTTGCCCTTGGAAAGATTGGCCATGCCTTCCTTCGCGCTTGAACGCACACTTTTCATAAGACCCTGGTTTAGTACTTTCATTATTTACCCTTAATTAACTTTACCAGTTTTCAATGGGTAAGTCAAACTAGGCTTTAAAAATTCAGGTTATTAGCCGGCGTTTACGCCAGCCATATGTGCGTAGAAGAAGTCGTTTTTCAGATATTTCTTATCGAGTTTTCCATTTGCAAATGGCAACTTTATATCCGAATTGAAAATGGCCACCAGCGTATCTATTTTCAGCCAGTACTCAAGGGCCAGAATGTTGTCGTCGTCCAGTTCCACGCATCCTCGCGTATCGGGCGTTTTTTCTCCCTGGCCGGAGCCATGCAGCCATATGCCACCACCAGTTCGACCCATGGCGACGTCATACTCGTTGGGGTAATTGAGGACGAACGCCCTCGGACCGTAAATCTCCGGCAGTTCTTCATCCATTTTTATTTCTACCACCTTATAAAAACCTTCCGGTGTCCTAAGGTCCCCTTCAATTTCCTTTACGCCCAGGATTTTGCCTAGTGAAACATCGAACTTTTCGACTACCTCGTAGGTTTCTCCGTTGTCTTTAAGGATGAAAAGGGTTTGGGTCGATTTTTCGACTGCTATTGCGAAGCGCGGTTCGATGTCGGGTGCGGGCGGTGCGGTTTCTTCAGGAACGATGTCTTCGGGCGCCGGTATTTCAGGTATTGAAGTAATTTGCGGCGGCGTGACAACGCTTTCGACTGAAAGCGCCTTTTCCGCCGTTATCGCCGGTGGAATATTTGCGGAAGACTTTCCTATGAAAACCGACGAGCCAAAAAGGGTTCCGGCAAGGACAAGGACGGCCATCGCAATGCCAATGCGCACGGAATTGGAATGCAGGCCCAAACCGTCGCGGGTTGAGGCAAAAGTCCTATTTACAACGTAGTTGGAGTAGGCGACGCTTAACTGCGTCCGCATTATAAACAGTTTACGTTTAACCATATTGCCCATAATCATGATCCCTTGAGTGGCATCCAATTTTCGTATATTATTCTCCAACTATTTTGCTCTTTTGTCAAAACAAGCGTCTTTATTCCGAAGTCGCGGTGCAAATCGGATTTGTAAGCCTGTTTAAAGACGACTTTTGCGTTGTTGCGGTTAAGGGATATCCGCATATTTTCGGCCTTTACTTCTATGGCAGCCGCCTTTTTAAAAAGGGCCTTTTTGTAAGCCATCCACCCCTTGTAACCCGTTTTTTCGGTCGTGAAGTCCTCGGAATAATAAGAGGTATACTTATCGTAATCTTTCTCATTCCAGACGTCTAACCAGGCTTCCACCGTCTGCTTTACCTGGGTTTCCTGTTCAATCATTCCCATAAGATTGCTTGACGGCGGCATCGAAAGGCTTGGTGGCGGAAGCCCCTGATCGTTTGAGCCGTCAGATTCATCTAAGTTGGGTCCGGATAGCAGGTTACGCGAAGGGGAGTTTTTTTCAAGTTTTTGTTGCAACTCTGCAATTTTATTCTCCATGAACTCGATGCGCGCACTCAGCGTTTTGCTGAGGCTTTCCGTCTGGTCACGCGTTTTTTCGGTTTCTTGCCGGTATAAATTAAGCTCGGTATTTTCCTCTTCAAGTTTCTTTATTGCTTCCCGGTCCAGGAAAAGTTCCTGTGCCAGTCTTTCGTTTTCCTTTTCAAGCTCGGTGTTTTTTGTTCGGACGGACCGGATTTCGTCGCTGATATCGCTCGCCGCTTTTTGCCCCATTATTTCTGCCGGTGTCTCCGCCGGCCCGTGCAGCGCTATTTCAAGGTATTCGGGTTTTTGCGACACCTTGTATTTAAGGTCCATGACAAGTTCCACTTCAATGCGCACGGAATTGATTTTGGGAAACCTGACGACGCTTATGTAGGTCACATATGGATCGTCAACCTTAATCCGTTTTGGTTCGAAATCCAGCATGACGTCCGGCAGTTCAACGGCCAGCCGCATAGGGTTGGCAAGCTTATAGGAGGTGTGCCTGAAAGCGTTGTCGCCGTACAGTTTTATTACCGTGCCTCCCTTTTTCGGGGCGTACGTAATGCGCGTTAAGTGGATAAGGGCTTTTTTTTCTTCAAGTTGCTCTTCAGATTGTTGTGAAGGCTCGCTTTGTGGCCGCTCTTCTTTGGCGGCTGGTTTATCGGAGGGCTTGAATAAGGCGTCCGATTCACACGATGTCAGCGCAAGAATGGCAACTGCAAAGCCCAGTACGGTAAATAACGGCCTTTTGCGCATAAGGAACCCGATCTTCCCCCTTTCCTCCATCCTTAAAAAAGGCTTGTCCGTGCCTAGTTAAGGCCGCACATGCCGGACGAGCATCCGGGCATCGGCGACGGCGCGGGGCAGGAGCCCGTTTCGCACGCTGGCGAAGGGGACGACCCGGAAACAGATGCGGCGAAAGTGGACATTGCCTTAGCCACCTTCTTACTTTCGCATTTCGGGCACTCGATATTATTAAAGTCCTTGCTGGATAGGCGAAGGACTTCAAACCCGTGGCCGCATTTCTTGCAAGCATATTCATAAATCGGCATTGTGAACCTCCACATCAGATGTCAAAAGCAAATCAATCAGTTTTTTGTACATCTTTATATAGTACCTAAAAATAGCGCCCTAATAAAGATAATGGCAATTTAAAAGATTTGGTTTCAATCCGGTAAAATCCAAAAAGCTGTTTTTTCGGTAGCCTGTTAAGCAATCGATGGATGGACTTTTTCAGC
>NZ_JAZFTO010000162.1:0-26601 GCF_036446775.1 Candidatus Desulfatibia sp. | reverse complement strand
TTTGAATTGTGGGATCAGGTTTATGACCCCTTTAGCGGGTATGGTCATCACCGCCAGGTCAACCCGTCCGGGGATTTCAGCAACAGACCGGTAGACTTTGTGTCCGGCAATCGTGCCACCCTTGGGGTTGACCAGGAAAATTTCACCTTTAAATCCTCCGCTGATAGTGTTGATTGGAAGGATATGCCCCCATTTGCCGATCTGGGCCGAAGCACCGACAAAAGCAATCGGTTTGGGATGAAAGAAATAGCCCAGTAAAGCTGGATCGACCGGTGGGATAACATCTTTTGCAGAGGCACCGTTGCCAAATACTGCCAGGGCATCAACTGCGCAAACGCTGCCGTCTGATGTTATCAGGAGTGGATTGATATCGATTTCAGCGATATCCGGATGTTCAACAGCGATGCGTGATAACCCCATTAACGTTCTAACAAGCAGCTTGCGATCAGCGGCACTTTGGCCCCTGAAATTTGCCAACAGCGCTTTGGCCCTGATTTCATCAAGCATTTCAACAGCATCTGTTTCGTTGATCGGCGCAAGGCGAAAGGTGACATCAGCCAGCGCTTCAGTAAAAGTACCGCCTAGTCCGAACATAATCACGGGACCGAACTGTTGATCATTGAATATGCCTGCAACAAATTCTCTATTTCCTTTGATATGGGGCTGGACCAAAAACCCTTCAAGTCGATCACCGGCTACCTCGGCAATTGAAGCGGCGGCCTCTGCCGCCGCCTGGGAATCCGTGATATTAAGATGCACCATACCTTGCTCGGTTTTATGCAAAAACGTGGAGCCCAGGCCTTTAAGTACCACCGGAAACCCGATTTCACGGCTGGCCGATACGGCATCATCTTTATTGAAAACGACGGTCTCAGATACTACCGGTATGCCGAACGCTTTAAGAAGTTGCTTGGATTCGTTTTCGTTAAGTGCGGTTTTGCCTGCCTGTTTAGCCTCTTTTAACAATGTATCAATATCCACTTCATGCTCCTATTCCGCTTTTCAAAATAAAATCGTGTTACGATTCTTTTATTTGAATTCCCCGCTGCAAGACTTCGGCGAGCTCAGTCGAGTCGCAGCGGGGAATTCAAATTTCAAATATATATTTGCTCAAATTCAGTTCGTTGACAATGGAAATCTTTTGATCAGCAAATTTATGTTTTTGCGGCATCGATTTTTGTGCTATATACCTACATCAGTAATTTGAATTGGCATGCGTGGTATTGAGGATAGGATTATGCGTATCGGTATGGGCTATGATATTCATCGCCTGGTTGCGGGCCGCAAACTTGTTCTGGGCGGAATAGTCATTCCTTTTGAAAAAGGGCTCTGGGGGCATTCAGATGCAGATGTACTTGTACATGCGGTAATTGACGCTCTATTGGGCGCGGCCGGATTAGGTGATATCGGTCAGCATTTTCCGGATACAGCACCGGAATTTAAAGATATTTCAAGCTTAAAACTACTCTCCAAAACTTATGAGATGATCAACGGCAAGGGTTTTACAGTCCAAAACATAGATGCCACCATTTTTGCCGAAGCCCCTAAGCTTTACCACTACAAAGCGGCAATGCAAAAAAATATTGCTCAAGCGATTGAAATTAAGCAAGATCGTGTTAATGTTAAAGCAACAACCTGTGAAGGTCTCGGTACGGTCGGAAAAGGGGAGGGCCTGGCTGCGCAATGTATTGCATTACTCAAATAGTGTCCATCCATAAATGGCCCTTTTTGCCCTGCTCGGCGTTCTCTCTCCGAGGCGTAGGCTCTACGAGCCGGAGGCCGCGGGTTTCCATCCTCGACGTACTAAAGTACGCCTCGGATGAAAACCCTTGTGCGGCCTTGATCAGGACAAAAATTGCTCATTTCTGAATTGGACACCCATCGTGGTCATTTTGGATTCATGGATGGACACTAAATAACGTTTACATATTGATCTCGTAATTCAAACAAAACACAATATACCAAACACTTGATGAATTCGATTTTTTATGAATTCATCAAGATTATAGAACAGGACAATCAACATGGCGCTGCGCGTTTACAATACATTAGGCCGAGAAAAACAACTTTTTGAACCGATTGAGCCCGGCAAAGTACGGATGTATGTCTGCGGTCCCACGGTGTATGATTCATGCCATATCGGACATGCACGCTCTGTAGTGGTCTTTGATGTTATTGTCCGCTATCTTAGAGCAAAAGGTTTTGAAGTAACCTATGTCAGAAACTTTACGGATGTTGATGATAAAATTATCGATCGGGCCAACCAACTTGGTATCGATTGCCAGGCGCTTGCCGAAAAATATATCAAAGAATTCTATGAAGATATGGACGCGCTGAACGCTGAGAGGGCCGACATTGAACCCAAACCGACGGAACACATCAATCAGATTATTAAATTTATCGAACGGCTGATTGAAGCACGCTATGCCTACCAGATCAACGGAGATGTGTACTACTCGGTCGAGTCATTCAAGGGCTATGGCAAACTTTCCGGACGAAAGCTCGAAGATATGGAAGCCGGGGCCAGAGTCGATATTGATAAAAGGAAACATAATCCTTTTGATTTTGTTCTATGGAAATCTTCAAAACCCGGAGAGCCGACCTGGGAGAGCCCGTGGGGCCAGGGAAGACCGGGATGGCATATCGAGTGTTCAGCCATGAGCAGCGAATACCTGGGAGAAACCTTTGATATTCACGGCGGCGGCAAAGACCTGTGCTTTCCGCATCATGAAAACGAAATCGCTCAGTCAGAAGGTATTTTTGGAAAACCATTTGTTAAGTATTGGATTCACAACGGTTTTGTGAATATCAATCAGGAAAAAATGTCAAAATCACTGGGCAATTTCCTGATGATAAAGGATGTGATCAAAGAATATCATCCTGAAGTTGTGCGTCTTTTTCTGCTTTCCAATCACTACCGCAGCCCCATAGATTTCACCGACTTAGCCATGGATGAAGCCCGTACGGGTCTTGATAAAATCTATGCTCTGCTGGAACGCCTTGAACAAAGGATCGGCTTGAAATCTCCTGCCGAGATTGAAACTGGAAATTGCTGGAATCATTTTTGCGAAGCCATGGATGACGATTTTAATTCCGCCCGTGGAATCGGCATTCTTTTTGATACGGTGCGCAACGCCAATCGCGAGCTGGATAAATACAAAGAAAGCTTGCCTTTAGATTCAGAGAAAAAACTACATGACGATCATGCCGATATTCTGAGAATCGGCCGTATCTTAGGGATCTTAACTGAATCGCCTAAAACCTATTTTGATAAAAAGCGCACAGATGCCCTCAAACAGCAATCGCTCGATCCGGTCGCCATCGATAAAATGGTGCAAGAACGGACTGAAGCCCGAAAATCAAAGGAATGGGAAAAGGCGGACAAAATTAGAAAGATGCTCCAAGAAATGAATATAATTATTGAAGACCGGCCGGATGGAACCATCTGGAAAGTTGGTTGAAATCATTTTCCCTATACGAGTTTATTTTAAATTAAGAATGATATCTTATTCAACTTCATGCCTACCTTTAAGTTAGTTTCAGCGTTTACGCCCGAGGGTGATCAACCAAATGCCATCAACGTTTTAAGTAAAGGTGTTTTGTCCGGGAAAAAATATCAGGTGCTTTTAGGAGTTACAGGTTCCGGCAAAACTTTTACGATGGCAAATATTATCGCCAAGGTTGAGAAGCCGACACTGGTGATCGCCCCCAACAAAACCCTGGCAGCGCAATTATATCATGAATTCAGGACATTTTTCCCTGAAAACGCCGTTGAATATTTTGTCAGTTACTATGATTACTATCAACCCGAAGCTTATATTCCTGCCAGTGATACCTATATCCAAAAAGATTCCTCCATTAATGATATGATCGACAAACTGCGCCATTCGGCGACACGGTCGGTTCTTTCTCGCCGGGATGTCATTGTAGTTGCCAGTGTTTCATGTATTTTCGGACTTGGCGCCCCCGAAGAATATCTGGCTATGCGGATCGAGATCGAAAAAGAGATGGAGCTTGTCCGCGACAAGCTTTTGTATGATCTTATTGCCATGCATTATGAGCGTAATGATGTCGATTTTCACCGCGGAATCTTCAGGGTGAGGGGGGATCGGGTCGAAATTTTTCCGTCTTACGAAGAAAACAAGGCCCTTAGAATCGATTTTTTTGGCGATGAAGTTGAAGGAATATCAGAGATTGATCCTTTAAAAGGAACTGTTATCAGGAGTTTGAACAGGACTGCTATTTATCCTGCCAGCCATTATGTAACACAAAAAAGCATACTGAAAAAAGCCCTAAAAGCGATCATAGCTGAACTGAAGGAAAGGATCGATTATTTCAGAGCGGAAAACAAGCTGATTGAAGCCCAGCGGATTGAAGAACGCACGGATTTTGATATTGAGATGATGCGGGAGCTGGGGTACTGTAACGGAATTGAAAATTATTCACGCCACCTGACCGCCAGGGAAGCCGGAAAACCGTCGCCAACGCTTTTAGACTATTTTCCTGATGATTTTCTGTTATTTATCGATGAAAGTCATATTGCCGTACCCCAGATTCGTGCCATGTATAAAGGCGACAGATCGCGCAAAGAGAACCTTGTTGAGTACGGGTTCAGGCTGCCTTCCGCGATGGATAACCGTCCCCTGAGCTTCGAAGAGTTTGAATCAAGGCTTTCGCAGACGATTTATGTATCGGCAACACCTGCCGATTATGAACTTGAAAAGGCCCCAAGCTCACCTGTGGAACAGATCGTCAGACCGACAGGTCTCCTTGATCCGCAAATAGACGTCCGCAAAGCTGAAAACCAGGTTGACGATCTTTTTGATGAAATCCTGATACGCCGGCAAAGGGATGAAAGAGTTCTGGTAACTACGCTGACAAAGCGAATGGCGGAAGATCTTTGCGAATACTACGTTGATATGGGAACGCGGGTAAGGTATCTGCATGCCGATATCCATACTTTGGAAAGAATGGATATCATCCACGATCTGAGGGCGGGCAAATTTGATGTGCTGATTGGTATTAATCTTTTGCGTGAAGGCCTCGATATTCCGGAGGTTTCGCTGGTGGCTATATTAGATGCCGACAAAGAAGGGTTTTTACGCTCAGCAAGATCGCTGATTCAAACCTGCGGGCGGGCGTCTCGCAATGTTAGGGGTCAGGTGATCATGTATGCCGATGTGGAAACATCCTCAATGAAACAGGCCATCGATGAAACCAACCGTCGCCGCAAAATCCAGGAATCACACAACAAACTTCATGGCACCGAGCCGAAAACCATTAAAAAAGATATCACATCTGTTTTCGCGTCGTTGGATGAACTTGAAAATGCTCCCATAGACAAAGTGTCGGAAGCGGTTGCCCGTTATGATTCTATGGATAAATTAGAAGATATTATCACAGCAATGGAAAAAGAGATGGAGCAAGCCGCTAAAGAACTTGCTTTTGAAAGAGCCTCAGAACTCCGTGACCAGATTAAAGCCCTGAAAAAATTGATTCTCTTCGAAATATGACACCAAAATCAGATAATAGTCATCCCGCATCCGACATCCAAAAAAAAATATCAAGGACTTCCGCCGGACCAGGAGTGTATGTGATGAAAGATGGCCGGGGAAACATTATCTATGTGGGTAAGGCCCGCAACCTTAAGAAACGGCTGAATTCATATTTTACCAGATTCTATTCCGGCGCGCAGCAGTTGGATATAAAAACAGAAGTGCTGGTCAAGAAAATTACGGATTTTGACACCATATTAACACACACCGAAAAAGAAGCCCTGATTCTTGAATCAAACCTGATCAAACGCCACAAACCCCGCTATAATGTGATCTTAAGAGATGACAAACGATATCCGTCCCTGCGTCTGGATATTAACAATCTCTACCCCATCCTAACCATTGTACGCAAATTGGAAAAAGACGGCACCCTCTATTTTGGGCCTTTTACTTCTGCAGCGGCGGTCCATCAGACGCTGAAAGTTATCCATAAGACCTTTAAACTTCGCAAGTGCAAAACCAAAGTTTTTCAAAACCGCAGCCGGCCGTGTCTCAACCATCAAATAGGTGCCTGTCTGGCACCTTGCTGCCTCAGTGTTGATCAGGACAGGTATCAAGAGATAGTCAAAGAAGTTGTTCTGTTTTTAAAAGGGAGGACTCCCGAGCTTATCAAGAAAATAAAAAAAGCGATGATGGCGGCGGCCGCAACCCAGGATTTTGAAAAAGCGGCGGTTTTGCGGGATAAAATATTTGCTCTTGAAAAAACCCTTGAAAAGCAAGTCGCGGTTACAACTGATTTTATCGACAGAGATGTCCTGGCCGTTGCGCGCACTGCTGAATCTTCTCTGATAACTCTTCTTTTTATTCGCGGCGGATTCCTTTTGGGAACACGGTATTTTAACTTTTCAGAAACTATCTCAACGCAAGCGGAAATGATCGGCACTTTTATCCGGCAGTATTACGAAACAACCCCTTTTATTCCCAAAGAAGTTTTGATACCGACCATTCTTGAAGATGCACCCTTGTTAGAAGAAGTGTTGAGCCATATTAAAGGCCAAAAAGTGAGGATTCTCCGGCCGCAGAAAGGTGAAAAATTCCGTCTTGTTAAACTGGCGATTCAAAACGCTGAAGACAGCCTCAAGGAGCTTGTGGCTTCCGAGGCCGTGGACAAAGATCTGCTTGCCAGACTCCAAAAACGCCTTAAGATGAAGAAGCTGCCTCAGCGTATTGAGTGTGTAGACAATTCCAACATTGCAGGAAAAGAGGCCGTAGCGGCCGTGGTGGTCTTTGAAAAGGCGCAACCGGCAAAGTCCGCCTACCGGAGATACAGGATAAAGACAGCTGCAGCCCGCGATGATTATGCCTGTCTGGAAGAAGTGATAAAAAGGAGGTTTGGAAAAGGAAAAAAATCAAAGCCTTACCCAGATATTTTGATGGTAGACGGCGGCAAAGGCCAGCTTAACATCGCGGTTGCAGTGTTAAAAGAGATGGGGCTTGATGGAAATTTTCAAATTTTGAGTATCGCCAAAAAAGATGAAGAAAAAGGCGAAACTCAAGATAAAATTTACAAACCAGGTCAGGTTAATCCCGTTAATATGGGCAGGGAAGGGGACCTTCTGCTTTTGCTGCAAAGAATCCGTGATGAAGCCCACCGGTTTGCAATTTCATTTCATCGCCGGCGGCGTTCCATGACATTCATGCGCTCGGCACTTGATACGATTCCCGGAATAGGTCAAAAAAGAAAAAAGGCCCTTTTAAAACATTTCGGAAGCATCAAAAAAATCCGGGCAGCAACACTCGAAGAACTGAGCGCTGTGCCCGGAATGAATCGCAGTGTTGCTGAAAATGTCCTGAGTCGTATTTCTGATGAAGAATCTATATGAACCTTTTTCGTAATCGTTCACGGGTTCTGGGTTCAGGGTTCAAAGGTTCAGAAATTTGAACCGTTAACAAAAAAAAGCAACCCTGAACTTCTGAACCCTGAACCTGTGAACGCCTACACATATTCTTTGTGTCTTCGTGCCTTGGTGGCAATTTTTTTGGTTCTGGTCTTTCCGGCTTAGGATAACTTTTTCAAAAGCTCTTTTAGTTCCCTGACGGCGTCGGCCGATTTTTGAAGGGCCGCTTGCTCCTCACCGGTAAGTGTAATTTCAATGATCTGCTCCACACCATTTTTCCCCAGTTTTACGGGGACGCCCACAAAAAGATCGTTGATCCCATATTCGCCTTCAAGATATACGGCGCAGGGCAATATCTTCTTTTTGTCCTTCAGGATAGATTCTGCCATTTCCACGGCCGCCGAAGCCGGGGCATAATAGGCGCTCCCTGTTTTTAAAAGCCCGACGATCTCAGCTCCACCGTTCGCCGTTCTTGCTGTCAGGGCATCAATGCGCTCTTTTGACAGCAATTCCGTAATTGGTATGCCGGCTACCGTTGAATAGCGAGGCAGCGGCACCATGGTATCGCCATGTCCGCCAAGTACAAATGCGGTTGTATTCTCGACCGAAACATCAAGCTCCATGGCAATAAAAGTTCTGAAACGCGCGGAATCGAGCACTCCAGCCATGCCGATAACCCTGTTTTTAGGAAAGCCGCTAGCCTCATACGCAACATGACACATGGCATCCAGGGGGTTGCTGACAACTATAATTACAGCATCAGGTGATCGTTCTGCCGCTTTTTGGGTCACATCTTTCACGATTCCGGCATTGGTGCTGACCAGATCATCACGACTCATACCGGGTTTTCTGGCGATCCCGGCCGTAATAATGATAATATCGGATCCTTTTGATGCTTCGTATCCGTTGGTGCCTGTCAGATGGGCATCATGCTTTTCGATCGGTGCGGCTTCAGCAAGGTCTAAAGCTTTACCCTGAGGAACTCCTTCAATAATATCAATCAACACCACATCGCATAACTCTTTTTCAGCCAGCCGCTGGGCCGCTGTAGCCCCGACATTTCCGGCTCCGACAACGGTTACTTTCTTGTCCATAACATTCTCCTCCCTAGGTTGAGTGGTTCAGCGTTCAAGGTTCCGGGTTGATGAGCTTTGACGGGCTCAATCCAAAGAGTTACGACTCAATAGGGTCCGGCAAGTAATTTGCACCCAATGGGTGCAAGAGACTAATCCAGGCATTGAGTTGTAACGTCATACAATGTCAGTGTTATAACCTTTGAACCTAGAACCCTGAACCTAGAACCGATCAGTTGAAGTCCTTATTAATTTAAATTATTAAACGAATTACCAAAAAAGATTTCAAATAACATGAAATTCACGGTTGTCAATAGAAACATATAAACTATGTTTTTTCTGGTTATTGACATAAAGTATAAAACCAGTATAGTATTTTTTGCAAGATTTTTAGGGTTTTCAACAAATAATCTCTTATGTGAAAAAGCGAGACCTTTTCCCCGGATGGGCTGTGAGATTGCATATGAACATCGTTGAAAAGATTAAAGCATTATTAAAAGAAGCCGAGCTTTATCATTCCATGGGATTACTCGATGAGGCCATGGGAAAATATAAGAAGACTATGGAACTGATTCAGGGCAGCGAACAGCTTAAAAGTAGAACAAACCTGGTTGCCGGGATATCAAAAAAAATCAACGTTTTGGAGAAAGATATACACAAAATTGAAGCGGCGGCAGATAAGCCTGAAGTCTCTGCCAAGGTTCAGGATCTTATCAAAAAATTATTCACTGCTCCGGAAGATAAGGACCAGGACACTGTCGCCCTTGACGGAGCAATTGCCCTGGCAAAATTCGGCCAGCATGAGAGAGCATTATTAGAATTTAAAGAATTGTTGGCGAAAGATTCGGTTCGGGTAGTCGCCGCTAAAAATATTATCCGATGCCATATGGCAAATACTTCAGTGGATGCTGCGGTTGATCAATATGAGCAATGGCTTTCCAGCGATTTATTTGTGCCCGGTGAATTGAACAAGCTACGTTTTTTTCTGGAAAGCATTCTGAAAAAAGAGGGAATTGAAAAAGAGCTTCCGACCTCTGAAATACAGGCTGCTCCCCCGGAACCGACAATCGAAATGCCTGAAATAGAGGAAGCTAAAATCGAAGTGCTCGCGATAAAGAAAGATGAAGATCATGACGATGAGGTCCTTGATATAAATTCCATCGGCATTACTCTCGATAGCGGTCCCCGAAAGGGAGAGATTGTGGAACTGGATGTCAGTTTCCAGTCCGGCAATGTAATCAGCCTGCTGATTACGGGCACTGATACAGATTTAATAGAACTATTCAACGTCGGGGAGACATTGCATAACATTCAATTTTATTCCCCTATCGCCATGTTTGGTGGTAGCGGAATCGTTGACACCAAGACGCATATTGAATCCGGTCCCAGACGTGGAGATTACAGCATAGACCTCAAGGTTGTCAGTACTTAGCCATCTATAGTTGTACTGCAACAGCGAGCGCATTCCCCGCTGCTTGTTGAAGAGAAGCGAAAATCCCGCTAAGCGGGGTAAACCTTTCGCTTATTAGATCCCGTCCCGCTTTCAGCGGGGCGGGAGTTACATAAAATCGTAACACGATTTTATTGAAAGATCTTGAAAAATTTGAAAAATTTATTTAATATATTCCCTTAGTTTTATATTTTATTTGGATCATAATATCAACTACTTGGGCCGGAAAGGCGCGCTCTTAAGGGCGGGCAACTTCACTTGAGGCTGAAATGTATGGCTATTTTTAATATAAAGAAACGGGAAATCGAGTGTAAAATAGTATATTACGGACCGGGCCGATGCGGTAAAACTACTAACCTTGAATACATTTTCAAAGCCTATAAAAAACAGGTTGAAGGCGAGATGGTGTCGGTCAACACAGAGGGTGATCGCACCCTTTTTTTTGATTTTCTTCCAATAGGCCTTGGAAAAATAAAAGGCTGTGAGGTCAAGATCCAGTTGTATACCGTTCCCGGCCAAGTTCAATACAGCTCCACCCGCAAACTGGTTTTGCGGGGCGTCGACGGGGTTATTTTTGTAGCTGATTCCCTAAAAGTCAGGCGGGAAAAAAATATGATCTCGTTAAAAGATCTCCAACAAAATTTAAAAGAGTACGGCCTTAGCCTTTTTAAAATACCACTGGTTATACAGCACAACAAAAGGGACCTCGCCGAACAGGGCTTGCCCCTGATGTCCATCGAACAGATGGAAAGGGATTTAAACCGACAGCTGAAGGTGCCTTCTTTTCCTGCCAGTGCATTTACAGGGCAGGGGGTCGGTGCGACCTTAAAGGAATGCATGAAGTTAACTCTTAAATCACTCCAAAAAGAAATGCAAATGGGGTAGCAAGAAACATCCATGGGTATTTTCGTTCTATCCGGCAATCTTAAATTTTTAAATCTGGGGGAGATTATACAACTCCTTGGATCAAACTCCAGCACCGGCGTTCTGCGCATAAAGAGCAAATACTCCCAGCAACCGGGTTTGATTTATATTGTAAACGGCAATCCGGTAAACGCTTCAACCGGATCTGCCACCGGTCTAGATGCCGTAAACGCTCTTTTTGGATGGCTTGAGGGCGAATTTGAATTCAGTGAGGAAAAAGTCGAAAAGAAAAATGTGATTAAAAAAAGTCGCATGGAAATTATGTTGGACGGTTTAAGTTTGCTGGATGACGGCCATATCGAAATACTGGGTCCGGTTACTTATGACAAAAAAACAAAAGACCCTTCCGCAAAAGAGCCGGTCCTGCCGATCATCAGAGGGCCGCTGGTAGACTATATGTATGTGGTCGATGAGGAAGAGGTCTACGATGGCAACACAATCACTGTCGAGGGCAAGCACGGCAGTTGGTTTTGGGTCATTCTGGAAGGGACTGGTGATATTTATAAAGAAACTCCCGAAGGTCCTTTAACAATACTCAGAATCGGCGAAGGTGCCTTTGTCGGCAGCATTGCTTCATTTTTAGTATCAGGCAGTGTTCGTAGTGCAACGATTAAGGCCGTGGGCAATGTTCAAATGGGGGTGCTCGATTCGCAGCGTCTTAGCATCGATTATTCGAAGATGTCTTCAGATTTCAGAACGTTTGTCATCAGTCTTGATAAAAGGTTAAAACAGGTTACGGACCGGGTCGTTGACATCCAATTAAAAAAGATTTTGATAGAAGAGTTTGTCAAAGGCAAAAAGACGGTTATGAAACAGGGCGAAAGCACTGAAAAACTGTTCATGATTGAAGCAGGTGAAGCCTGCATTGTCCGCAAGGCTAAACAGGGTTATGTGCCGCTGGCAACTCTTGGGAAAAAAGATTTCTACGGTTATGTGCCCTTCCTTGATATGGGGCAAGAACCGTTTTCGGCCATGGTTTTAGGATCGGAGGACCTCGAGGTAAGCGAGATAGACCCTGAAATTTTCCACAATGAACATAATCAGCTTTCCGCCACTTTTAAAAATATTATCGAGCATCTGGCAACCTGTATTTCGGTGACCACAATAATAGCATCCGATTTTCACAAAAAAATTGCCCTGAAGAAAGCAAAAAAATCATAATTTGTTTAATTAAAACTGGTGAAAACTATGACGCCGGAAGATAAAAGACTGCATACAAGAGTCAACGCCCTCAATCTTATAGCGTATGATTGTATGGCTAAAGACGGTCAAGTGGTTATGCATGGAATGGGAAGAACCTTGAACATCAGTGCAGGCGGCATCCTTCTGGAAACACATATTCAAATTGAACAGCAATACGACGCTTTGCTGTCAATCGGTCTGGAGAATGATCTGATTGATATCAAAGGAAAGGTTGTTTCTTCCAGGCCGGGCAAGGTTGATAAGTTCGAATCCGGGATTAAGTTTCTTGAAATAGGTGAAACAGAACTTGCTATTTTAAAATTATACATAAAAGCATTTAAAAACTCTCATTAGGACAGATTTTATGAAACAGGCCGTGCTTGAAACAGATTTCAAGGAACTCAATCTCTTAAAAAGAGGGAAAGTCAGAGATATCTACGATCTGGGAGACCGGCTTTTAATGGTAGCTACGGATCGTCTTTCCGCTTTTGATGTAATTATGCCGGATCCCATACCTGATAAAGGCAAAATTTTGACCCGGATATCCCTTTTCTGGTTTAAAACAATGGAGTTCCTGCTGCCCAACCATTTAATTTCAAGCGACGTAGACAGCTTCCCGGCGCCTTGCAAACCTTATATCGACATTCTGCGTGACCGAAGTATGCTTGTTCAAAAAACGCAGCCGCTGCCCATCGAATGTGTTGTCAGAGGCTATATTTCAGGATCCGGCTGGTTAGATTATCAAGAATCCGGAAAAATTTGCGGGATAAAACTACCGCCAGGCCTGCAAGAATCAGACAAACTACGCGAGCCTATTTTTACGCCGTCAACCAAAGCAGAAATCGGACATCATGATATTAATATCGATTTTGAAGAGGCGGTTAAAAAAATAGGGGAAGGACCGGCCGAACAGGTCAAAGCGCTGAGTCTGGCGATTTATAAGCAGGGGGCTCAGCGGGCTGAAAAAAAGGGCATCATCATTGCGGATACCAAGTTTGAATTTGGTTTTGTGGGCGACGATATTATTTTGATTGATGAAGTGCTCACTCCCGATTCCTCCAGGTTCTGGCCCCAGGCCACCTATAAGCCGGGCGGTCCGCAAGAGAGTTTTGACAAACAGTACGTCAGAGACTACCTGATTTCCATAAATTGGGATAAAAAGCCGCCGGCGCCATCTCTGCCTGAAAATGTAATCACAAATACCCGTAACAAATACATGGAGGCACTAATACAACTTACCGGCACTAACCTCAGACCTCATAAATAATGACAGATTGCGGGGAAAATATTGGACAAAACGCTCTATTTCTAATCAAAGAGTTAGGTTCAAAGGTTCAGCGTTCAAAGGTTCGAGGTCCGAAGGTTGATTCCCTCATTTAATTACCCCTATGGAATCA
This sequence comes from Candidatus Desulfatibia sp., assembly GCF_036446775.1. NCBI lineage: Bacteria > Pseudomonadati > Thermodesulfobacteriota > Desulfobacteria > Desulfobacterales > Candidatus Desulfatibia > Candidatus Desulfatibia sp. The sequence goes on along the minus strand of NZ_JAZFTO010000162.1, from coordinate 13,182 downwards.
ATGGGATAGGGAAAAAGCGCGCAGCGATTAACCTCTCCGAGGCGTAGGATCGTGCCTCTACGAGCCGGAGGCCTGAACTTCTGAACCCTGAACCAGTGAACGCCTACGAATTTATCATGCGCTTTAAAATTGAAACTGTAAAGCTGGCCGGCATCGATTGCACGGATAACACCTACCGCATAACCACCGAAACGAATATCGACGATCTGATAGCCTCCATTAAAAAGATAGGATTGTTGAATCCCCCATCCCTGCTGAAAAACAACTCAGCATATTCGATTGTTTGCGGATTCCGCAGGATGGAAGCATGCCGCCGATTAGGCTGGTCCCATGTCGATGCCAGGATATTGGATCCTGGAACCCAAAAGGCTGATTGTGCCAGAATTGCCGTCACCGATAATGCCCTGCAAAGGCCTCTTAACCTGATCGAACAGTCGAGATCGCTGGCCTTAGTTTCCGGCTTTATTAAAGATGATGATATGTTAGCCCAGGAATTATCGGCCCTGGGATTGCCCGAGAATCAATCTGTAATAAAAAAAATCAAGAAAATATGCCGTCTTTCCCGGTGCATTCAAAGAGCCATACTGGCAGATACTGTTTCCTTGGCCATGGCGCTGGAACTGGGCCGGTTGGCACCTGATGACGCCGCCGACTTTGTAGAGCTTTTTGAAAACCTTAAATTGAGCCTAAACAAACAAAGAGAAATATTAACACTAGTGCAAGAAATTGCATTGCGCGAGGACCTGGCTATTGCGGAGGTACTTAATGAGAATCGTTTGCAAGCAATCCTAAATCAAACCGATCTTGATAAAAATCAAAAGACCGGCATAATAAGATCTTATTTAAAGCAACGGCGTTTTCCTACCATAATAAGTGCTGAAAGGACGTTTGAACAGCTGATTAAAGCATTAAAGCTTCCAAGCGGCATTAAACTAATTCCTCCCATCAACTTTGAAGGTTCAATATATACTTTAAGATTTAATTTCAGCGATTTGCCTGAGCTCATAGATCACAAAGCAACCTTCGATGCCATCACCCATAACTCTTATATTAAGAAAATTTTGGGCCGATAACAGAGAGTTTAATCAAAACCTGTCAAAAACCGGGCCCGTAAGGCAAAAATAGCATAATTTACTTGACTAAATCAAAAATACCATTTATACAGGGTTTAAATAAATAAATGTGGTTCAGTAAATTATGGGAATTAAAGAAAGGAAAGAACGAGAACGAGGAAGACGGCGGCAGCAAATCATGATCGCCGCTAAAAGAGTGTTTTCCGAAAAGAGCTTTAACAAAGCCACAATGGAAGATATTGCCAAAGAAGCGGAACTCAGCCCCGGAACAATCTACCTTTATTTCAAAAACAAAGATGAGTTGTTTGCCTCCCTTTCCCTGAGAATCCTCCATTATATGAGTATTAGACTGGAACATGTCCTCCAGGAAAAGAATCAAGACCCTTTCGAAAAAATACAATCCCTCCAGGAAGCCCTGTATGAAGTTTACGAATTCGACCCTCTGGTACTAATTAATATGTTTCACCTTCAATCGAGTGAAACTCTAAGAAATTTATCACCGGATCTGCTTGCAGACATCAAAGAATTGTCCCGGGTCTCTTTCGGCTCAATGGCCAAGATATTTGAACAAGGCATTAAAAACGGTGATTTTATTGACAGGCACCCTGTAGCTCTGGCTGACATTGTCTGGGCTTTATTTTCCGGTATTGTTCTTTGGGAAGAAAGCAAACGGTTGATCGACAACAAGAAAGACTATTTGAAGTCGACCCTCGAAATTGCATTTGAAATTTTTGGCCAAGGTATTAAAGCTTGTCCCGCGCCTGCAAGCTAAATTGGAACGAATTTAAACGATTCGGCGCATGCTCGGGAAACACTTTGTATCCTTTGCCAAAGTTTGGAGATCGCGGCAATTTAATATAAACCTTAACCGCAAAGAAAGGGGGTGGTAGCAGAACCGTATGAATCAGTTTTTGTATTTTTCCACCGGGGACCTTGATGCTGATTTAATGTCGTACCACAACGGTTGGTCGTCAAAACTGACACCTTGCCGGGATGCCTCTAACTTTTAAAGGCGCTTGGAAATAGGGGTTAGCAAGGCACTTACCGTGAAGACCATAAGCAGGTGCTCCGGTCAATCAATCTAATATTTCAAACTTTAAGGAGGTGTGCATATGGCACTATTTAACCCTTATGCCAAGGGGTTTAATCAACCGGTAGATGCAATACCCGGACGAGGGTGGTCTGTTATTCTTGCAGGAACGACCATCAACTTATGTCTGGGCGTTCTGTACGCTTGGTCCGTCTGGCTCAAGTACCTCACAGACGACGCTTACATGAAGGCTCACGGCTGGGCCGGCGCTCTGACTTCAGAGCAGGCCTCAAACCCCAAGTCATTGTGTATTTTAATCTTTGCCCTGCTCATGGTTCCCGGCGGAAAGATCCAGGATAAATACGGACCCTCGGTGGCCGGTACCGTCGGCGCCGTCTTCATGGGGCTGGGTTTGATCATCGCCGGTACGTCGCATTCCTACGCCGGAATCCTGTGGGGTTTTGGAGTCGGCGGCGGCATCGCCATGGGTATTGCTTATGCCGCTCCGGTTCCGGCAACAAGAAGATGGGTCGGACCGCACCAGGTCGGCGTCATGATCGGGCTTACCGTTGCCGGCTACGGTGGCGCGGCCTTCTACGTGGCCCCGCTCATCAAGTGGCTGATCGTAAGCTATTCCCTCTCCTTCTCCTTCCTGGTACTGGGTATCGCTTACTTTATTGTTATCGGTATCGCGGCCCAAATTCTGGCATGGCCGGAAGAGGGCTATGTGCCGCCCCAACCGGTAGAAGCAGCAGCCAAAAAAGCGGCCGCAACCGCGGTGGACTGGACCCCGGGAGAAATGGCCGGAACCTGGCAGTTCTACATGCTGATCCTTATGTTCATGCTGAATACCCAGGCCGGTCTGCTCATCATCGGGCATGCTGCCAAGATCGTAAAACCCTTCTTGTCGAGCGGGTTTATCCTGGTGGCTGCCGGCGGTTTTGTGAACGCTATCGGCCGGGTCGGAACAGGCAAGTACTCGGACATCATCGGCAGGGACAAGGCCTACATGATCAATGCCGGGGTCGCTGCGCTCTGCATGTTCAGCCTGCCCTTTATGATCGCGGCCAAGTCGCTTTTCATGACGTTCACGGCCTGTATGTTAGCCTACTGGGTCTACGGCGGCGGTCTGGCCTTGATGCCCTCCTATACGGCTGACTTTTACGGCCCCAAGAACCTGGGAATGAACTACGGACTGGTCTTCCTGGGCTGGGGTGGGGGCGCATTCATGCCCAAGTTGGCAGGTAAAATCAGAGACGCGACCGGATCGTACGACATGGCATTCTACATTGCGGGCGGACTACTTGTCTTAGCTATTGTTATTGCCTTGATCACCAAGAAACCTGTAAAGGCAGCAGCAGCATAGCGCCCGGTAGATCCGATATATAAAGATCAACCGTAAATTAAAAAGGCGGGAAGGGGTAATCCCTTTCCGCCTTTTTTGATTTTTTGCGAGACGATCAATGATATTCTGCGAACCTCATAACCAGGTCCAGAACCGGTGCTACCGTCTCCTTTAATAACGGTATCCCCAAGAAACGTTCAACCAGTACTAAAACCAGGATAATGTAGGGGCCGAGCCTTGAGTAGATACGCCAGGCACGCTGACCGGGCATCACCAAATATATCAGCCTGGAACCTGTCAGGGGAGGGATGGGCAATATATTATAAGCGGTTACCGCCACACCCAGATTTATTAAGACTTGGATAACCCGGTCGGTCCAGAAGAAGTGCTTGATGTAAGCCGCACTGAGTGCCAGGGTCAGGCTGGCAAAGGGGGCTATCAGCGATACGAGGAGCCAGCCCAGCTTCTGCTTCTTGAACCCTATCTTTTGATCGTCCAGCTGCCGGCCCCAGCCGAAACCTCCCAGAAAGAAAACGATGGTACCCACAATGTCCAGGTTGCCGATGGGGCTGAAGGCCAAATCGGCCTCTTGCCCGGGAGGTTTTGTGCTTGCAAAGCTTAGGGCGAAAAAGCGCGTAAAACCGGCACCGAAAACGACGATGAGGAGCAAGGAGACACTGTAATATAGAATTTCTTCTGAATTAAAGCTCTTTAAGGGCAAAGCAAGTCCTCCGAGTTTTAGTTGGCGCGAGTATAGAGATAATAAGCCATAGGTGTCAAACAAAAAAGTGAGACTTTTGAAAGCGGAATTGCCTTTTTTGTAGCCAAAATTCCGCTGAGTAAAAAGTTAAACCCCAAGATTGAAAAGGAGGCCCGGATTCTAAGGATGCTGACCGACCATGCCGCTGTGCCCGAAGTTCACGAAGTAATAGAAGTACAGAAAAAAAGGGTGCTGATTCAGGAGTTTGTAGAAGGAAAAGCCCTTTACGAGGTGATTGAGCGGGAGCTGGAGGAGAAGGAAGTGGAATCGGTCATCATCCAGCTTATAGATGTTGTCGCTCACGCCCACGATTTAGGGATTATCCATCGGGACATCAAGCCGGGAAACATAATGGTCAGGCCGGACGGCAGGATAAAACTGCTGGACTTCGGTGCCGCCAAGGAACTCAGAGAGAAGGAGATCTCCGAAACAGTAACCGGTTCGCGGCCCTACATGGCCCCGGAACAGATTATGGGTCAAAGCCAGCGGCGTTCGGATGTTTGGGCGTTGGGGGTAGTCATATACGTGCTCTACACCGGAATGTTCCCGTTTTATCACGCAGTGGAAAAGGTGCTGATGGACATGATTCTGGAGCTACCGCCGCCGCCGGGGTTCAGGAGGTAAAACTCCTCGCTGTCGAGACTGATGAAACCATCTGTGGGAATTTCAACAGGCGCTACCTTTCCGCGGACGTCCATACGCCAGATTTTGCTTTTGTGCGTGTGCCCGAAAAGGCATACATTCGTTGCTCCCCAAACCCCTTTTTTCATCTTCTTTAAAATGGCTCTGGCCTGGAAATGAAGCTCGACATAGCTCAGTATGCCCTCACTCGCACGCTCAGTCACTCCATAGTGCCAGGAATCGTACAGGTAACGGTTTGCCTGGCCCATTATTATATTGAAATTGAATTGAGAAGTGCTTTTTAGCATAGAGATTTAAGTCTTGGGTGTCAAGAAATCACCGTTCAATTATTGTCATATTGACTCGACAAAGCCGGCAATCAAATCAACTATGACACAAAAGTTGCAATTATAAAATCCGTAATTATAGTCAATATAAGAAGTTTCGATGATCTAAAGTTTAAATGTAGCTGACGGTCAATCTGTTTGGCATGTGTCTTGCATTATTTTTTATTAACAAAACAGCTTACCGTTCACAGGTTCAGGGTTCAACGTTCAGGGTCTTGAACCCCTGAACTTTTGAACTCGTGAACGGTTACTTGCATAGATATATACATGAGGGTGAGGCTATGAAAAAACTAATCTTCAGCCTGCTGGCAGTTTTTTTGCTGGCATCGGCTCCAAATATAGAAAACAACGCCCAAGCGTACGGCGAAAGCGCCATAGACTACTTTAATCTTGGTATGCAAAGCTCCATGGCCTATAAAAAAATCGAATACTTCACCAAGGCTTTGGAGTTAAATCCCAGGCTGGCCCTTGCCTATGAAAAGCGAGGATTGTTTTATTATTTCCAGGAAAAATACGACAAGGTAATAGAGGATTACACCCGCTACATCAGGCTCGTACCTGATAAAGCCGATGCATATCGCCTCCTGGGCATGGCTTATCTGAAAATTGGGAACTATGACAAGGCTATTGTCAATTTTGACAGTGCCATAAATATGGCACCGGAAATGTCAGCCGCCTTTTCCTATCGGGCGGAGGCCCTGCGCCTTAGCGACCAACTTGAAAGTGCCTTGCAGGATGCCACCAAAGCCATTGCGCTTAATGGCGATCCCCGCACCATATCGGATGCATATAAAACCAGGGGAAAAGTATATCAGGAAATGGGGGCAGAGAATCTAGCCGATGCCGATTTCAAAAAGTCGTTTGATATGGATCCCAGGCTCGTTTTTTACAAATATTTTTCCAGTTATGCCAGTCTGGACGCGATGAGAAATGCGGGTCTTTTCGGCATGATCGGGATTGCTTTTATACTGGTTTTCGGATATAAAATAAAGCCTCCCAAAAAAGACGAGTAGCTATTGACGAATGACAAATGACTAAGTCCAAAACATAGATGTTTTTCTATCGCATCGGAAATCTAGTTGTCCGCTCGCCCCTTAGCATCCGAAGGTCCAAAAGAGGCGAAGACTGCCTGGTTCTCAAAACCTCCCGTTCCTTCCCCCCGGCTCATCCTTCAACAAAAGCTGCGCTTACCGTTCTCCAGCGCCTGGAGGTTAACGCTGAGGCCCAAATTTTGGATATAGGCTGCGGCTGCGGAATTTTAGGGCTGGCGGCGGCTCTTAGGAGCGGCACTAACGCCCTGGGCTGCGACATTAGCCCTGCATCAGTAAGGGCTTCAATGCAAAATGCGGCTTTCAACCGGATGGAAGACCGGCTGCATCTTTTTCGCGGATCTGCGGACGCGGTTAAAGGAAAGTTTCAGCTTATCCTTGCCAACTTACCGGCAGGCATCCATACGGAAATGTTCGACCATTACCGCCGCCTTACAATCCCTAACGAAAGTTTGCTCGTGGTCTCCGGCTTCAGCGACGTTATGGAGGCGGGCATCAAGAAGGAACTCGTCAATAAGGGCTTTATGGTGCTGGAGAGGGTGATTGTGCATGCCTGGGCCGCAGCCACCACCCCCGAATACTCCTATTCCTGGATAGGATTAGGGCTCAAACGAATCGAAAAGTGATTGCTATCTTTTGGTCATTGGAATTTGAGTATTGTGATTTGGGATTTTAGGGCCGTATCCGGGAAAGCAAATTGCTTCTATCTGCATCAGTTAGAGTATATCTTGACGTTTCCCTGTCATATCCCTATCAGTTCTTGAAATTTCTTTCGCAGCCATTTTGCAATCATGTCACTTACATACATACGCCCGACGAGCGGCAACAAAATCAAGGCGTATAGAAAAATATCCCCGGCTTTAAAGATGGTTAAAATCGCAAGTATAGTGATCATAATCAAGGATAATGTCACGCTTGAGGCCAAGCGGGTTATTTCCTGGAGCTTTGTGTCCATGTATGCATGCAACTCAGTCTCTTTTATCAACAGCTTTTTACCTTTTCGTTGTATATTCAGCATCATACCTTTTCCCATTTCCGGAATTCATTTCCGATGATATTGATTTTGGATCTCATTTACCAGAGCCTTACTATATTCTTTAAAATTCAGTTGAATCGAATATCTTAACCGCCTTTACGTGTCAATAGCAGACCTGCAATTCCTCATTTTTTTGAACTTTATTGAGATAACATTGATGGTCTCGTAAAAAGTAAAATTCATCAAACTTGACCCCCAAATGTAATTTAGTTATATCTATAAGTTAAACTTCGCCTCAAATCGATGAGTTCCTGCTATCCTTATTGCGTTGTCTGAGGCAGATTGATGCTGGATACTGGATCCTCGATACTGGATATTTCCCCAAAAACAGTTTATTTGTCAAGCATCCAGAAACCAGCATCCAGTAACTACGTGTTATTATTACTAAAGTGCCGTGTGAAAAAAATTCCAAACTGTGCTATAGAATCATAACGACATAAAGGCTTAAATTACTTGACTATTTCTAAGCTCTATATCGATCAACATGTGGCGAATCTGCCCCAGGTTGTTTCCATCCAATCTCGCCTGAATATACCATATGAAGTAGTTGAAGACAGCCAAAAAGTTTTTGAGGCGGTCTCTTGCGACAATGATCCGGTACTAAAAGGAAAGAAGCTCCTTTTTCTGACCAGCAACAGAGGGGCCTTCATCAAGGATTGCCCCGGTACCCGGGCTTATACATGTTGCGGTTATAAAATTCTGCACATCGGGACTTACTGCACCATGGACTGCTCCTATTGTATTCTGCAGGCTTACTTTCATCCACCGGTGCTGCAATATTTTGTAAACCATGACGATCTCTTGAAAGACTTAGAGCGATTGTTTCTGGAAAAGACCGTATCAAGAATCGGGACCGGAGAATTTACCGACAGTATGATATGGGAAGCATGGACCGATCTTTCCAGCCTGTTGGTTTCCAAGTTTGCCGGTCAGTCTCAGGCGGTTTTGGAACTTAAGACCAAAACAACTGCCATTGGAAAATTGGAACAGCTTCAACACAACCGCAAAACCATTGTGGCCTGGTCTTTGAACACAGATCGAGTTATTGACAATGAAGAACGTGGCACGGCACGCCTTTCCGCCAGACTCCGGGCGGCGGCGAAATGTGAATCGTGGGGTTATCCGCTTGCTTTCCATTTCGATCCACTGGTTATTTACGACGGTTGTGAAGATGATTACCGTCAGGTAGTACAGCAGTTGTTTTCACAGATCTCTTCAAAAAATATTGTCTGGATTAGCTTGGGAAGTTTTCGTTTCATGCCGTCTTTAAAGCCAATTATACAAAGACGCTTTCCGGGTTCAAAAATAGTATACGGGGAACTTATAAGCGGACTTGATGGAAAAATGCGCTATTTCAAGCCACTGCGCATTGATCTATTCCGTAAGATGACGACCTGGATACGGGAGATGGCCCCGGATGTACTGATCTACTTTTGCATGGAGGATGATGAAGTCTGGCAAAAGGCACTTGGGTTTATCCCTGCTGAAGGCGGCGGCCTGCCAAAAATGCTGGATGAGAGCGCTGTCAGGATCTGCGGGCTGAACCCCCTAGAAGGTTCAGGGTTCAGGGTTCAGGCCTCCGGCTCGTAGAGGCACGATCCTACGCCTCGGAGAGGTTAATCGCTGCGCGCTTTTTCCCTATCCCATTGATTCCATAGGGGTAATTAAATGAGGGAATCAACCTTTGAACCTCTGAACCTTTGAACCTCTGAACCTTTGAACCTAACTCTTTGATTAGAAATAGAGCGTTTGCCCAAAATTTTCCCCGCAAGTTGTCATTATTTACGAGGTCTGTAAATATGAAAAAAACCTGCTTACTTTTGTATATGTTGTTTTTATTTTTTATCGTTATGGGCCGGTTATCAGTTGCCCAAGAGGAGGCTATAGTCAGATGGGTGACCGACGGGGATACCATTGTCTTAGCTGATGGACGGCATGTCCGCTACATCGGAATCAATACGCCCGAGATTGAGCATGAACACCAAAAAGCCGAACCTTACGGATATCAGGCCAAAAAGTATAATGAAAAACTAGTCTTTTCAAAAACGATTCGCCTGCAGTTTGACAGGGAACGGCACGACCGTTTTGGAAGGCTGCTTGCCTATGTCTTTTTGTTGGATGGTACATTTATAAATCAAGCAATGGTAGCGCAAGGATATGCCTATTTATTACCTCAAAAGCCGAATATTAAGTATGCTAAAATACTGTTGCAGACTCAACGGGAGGCCATGTCGGCCCAAAAGGGTATGTGGCGGGAGATGGCGGAGGAAGAGGGCGGTTATTTGGGGAACAGGCGTACTAAACGTTTTCACACCACTGCGTGTCCATTCGGGAAAAAAATCAGCCTGACTAACCGGGTCTCTTTTAAGAGTAAACGGGATGCCTTCTGGGCCGGATTTGCACCCGGCAAGCGATGTTTGGCGGGCAAGATAATCACGGATTAGCTATGCTTTATTTTTGTTGATTTCTTCTATAAGTTTTTGTGAGGTTTGAGCAGGAACTTCGTCATAATGTGAGAATTCCATGGTAAATAGACCGCGACCACCCGTCATTGCCCTTAAATCCGGTGCATAGGTCAGAAATTCGGCCATGGGCACCTGCGCGTTTATGACCTGATTTTTCCCTTTGCTGTCCATGCCCAGAACACGGCCGCGCCTGCTGTTCAGATCCCCCATGATATCTCCCATGTATTCGTCCGGAGCGGTAATCGAAACATCCATGATAGGTTCCAGTAGAACAGGATTAGCCTCGGCGGTAGCCTTCCTAAAGGCTAAGGACCCGGCAATTTTAAACGCCATTTCAGAAGAATCAACCGCATGATAGGATCCGTCATCCAGCGTAACTCTGAAGTCTATGCACGGGAATCCGGCCAGGAACCCTTTCTGGCTGGACTCAATGATTCCTTTTTCAACCGCCGGTATATACTGTCTCGGAATTGAGCCACCGACGATTTTATCGACAAACTCAAAACCTTTGCCACGGGGAAGCGGTTCTAATTGAATCCAGCAGTCACCGTACTGGCCATGACCGCCGGTTTGTTTTTTGTGTTTTCCCTGCATCCTGATTTTCTTTTTTACGGTCTCCTTGTAAGGGATTTTGGGGGCGTTGAGTTTGACATCAACGTTGAACTTGCGTTTGAGCTTTTCAACGGCAGCCTCAATGTGAATCTGGCCCAAGCCGGATAAAAGAATCTGCTTGGTTTCGGCATTGCGCGTCAGTTTTAATGATACATCTTCTTCCATTAATTTTGATAAAGATGTGAATACCTTGTCTTCGTCCTGCTTTGTTTTCGGTTCAACCGCAAATGATATCAGGCTGGGCAGTGGTTCTGCACATCGAAACTTGACCTTGCGATCATCGGCGCACAATGAATCGCCGGTGGTGGTTTCTTTTAGCTTTGCGACGGCCACAATCGCACCCGGTCCGGCCCTCTTTTCAGGTATTTGCTCTTTGCCGGCAGGTCTTAATAATTGATTGAAGCGCTCTTTGGCGTCTTTATTGATATTAAAGAAAGTTCCGTCTGCCCCCAAACTGCCTGACACGACTCTAAAAATGGAAAGACGTCCGGAGAAAGGATCGGCAACCGTTTTAAACACAAACCCGGCAAAAGGTGCCTCCGGATCGGGATGACATTCCACCTCATTTTCACCGGCGGCATCGGTCACGATCCAAGCACCGCGATCAATAGGGGAGGGCATGCAGTTGACGATAAAATCCTGAATGAGATCAATACCAATATTTTTAGTGGCTGATCCGCAAAGAACCGGCGCAAATGTTCGTGATATTGTACCTTTTCTTAAAACGCTCATGATATCGTCATCCGCAAGGGATTCACCTTCAAGATAGCGCTCCAGAAGCTCGTCGTCCGATTCTACAACATTTTCAACCAGAGCCTCTCTTTCTTCTTCAACCTGAGCTTGCAGTTCAGCAGGTATATCAACTTCGGTTGCTTGGCCTTTAGCATCATAAATATAAGCTTTGGAACTGATAAGATCTATAACGCCTTTAAAATCCGCTTCTTTTCCGATTGGAAGTTGAATGATGATCGGCTTGGGATCAAACGTTTCGCCGGCATCTTTAAACGTTTTAAAAAAATCGGCCCGCTCTCTGTCAAGTTTATTGATAAAAATGACACACGGCAGATTGAATTCTTCGGCAAAATCCCAGGCCTGTTCAGTCTGAACTTTAACGCTGTCTACGGCGTCTATGACCACAAGCGCCCCGTCTGCGGCCTGCATACAGCTTTTGGTATCTGAAAAGAAATTCTGATCACCGGGGGTGTCGATTAGATTAACCATGTGGTTTTTCCAAGGAAATTGATGGAATCCACTGCTTAAACTGATGTTTCGCTTTAACTCTTCCGGCTCAAAGTCCATAACCGTGTTACCGTCTTCAACACGCCCCAGTCTGTTAACAACACCTGTATTAAAAAGCATTACCTCAGCCAGAGAAGTCTTTCCCGACCCTCCATGGGCAACAAATGCGATATTTCTTAAACTTTCGATTCCGTCAGTCATTTAAGCTCCTCTCTGCTAAAATTCCAATTGGGGCGCAGCCCTAAGTTCACCTTAAATTCAGTTTTTTTTATATGCTAAACCGGAAAAAATCAATATCAATTTTTCATTTACCTAAAATTTGCAGTAGGCGTTCACAGGTTCAGGGTTCAGAAGTTCAGGGTTGTCTTTTTCATGCGTTCACAGGTTTCCCACCACTGGTGGGTCAACGTTGTCTTTATTCGTTGAACCCTGGTCGCCTACGGCGCCGCCAAAAGCGGGTAAACCTCTGAACCCTGAACCTTTGAACCCGTGAACGGTTAAAATTTGCCTAGGCAGATTTTAGGTAAATGAAAAATTCCTTATTACCCTTGGAGCCGAGTATGGGAGATGGGATGACGGAGCGGCTCAAGAGGCCGTGTTGTAAGAAATGTTCTGATAGATCATTTATTACTTCAGTATGCTGTGACGAATCACGCACAATCCCACCTTTGCCAACCTTCCCTTTTCCTACTTCAAACTGGGGTTTAATCAAGGCTAAAATCGCCGCGTCTTTCTTGATAAACTGCATAACAGCAGGAATAACTATCTTTAAGGATATAAAGGATACATCTATAGTTACCAGATCAACCGGCTTGGAAATGATTTCTGCGGGCATGTGCCGGATATTTGTCCGTTCAATGACAACCACACGAGAATCCTGCCGCAGTTTCCATGCCAACTGTCCATAACCCACATCCACGGCAAATACACGGCTTGCTCCTGACTGCAGCAGACAATCAGTAAATCCGCCGGTGGATGCTCCCACATCAAGGCAGACAAATCCGTCTATATCGATTTCAAATATCTGGAGGGCTTTTGCAAGTTTGAGGCCGCCCCGGCTGACATAAGAGTGGTCCGTCTCTTTGAGCGCGATATCGTCATCGCGCAAAACCAAAGCACCGGCCTTGTCAATGACCTGATTATTTACCAGCACCCTGCCGGCCATTACCAGGGCGCGAGCACGCTGCCGGCTTCTTGCCAGACCTTTTTCCACCAGGATCAGGTCAAGTCTGATTTTCTTTTTCGGCATTATTACTTTGCGAAACTTTGCCTCAAACCGACAAGTTGATGATGTAAATATCAGATTGCCTCAAGCGAACAGATACTGGATGCCGGATACTCGATGCTGGTCGAAGATCCCGTCTTTAACGGGGATAAATTAAAAAAAGAATTCCTTTTCTATCCAGTATCAAGTATCCAGTATCAAGTATCCAGTATCAAGTATCCATGATCAAGCGTTTGGCCGCCTTGACGACAGCCGCTGCGTCGATACCATACTTGGATCTGAGAAAGGTTTGAGAGCCGTGTTCAACAAAAGTATCCGGTATGCCGATACATTCCAGTAGATAGCCGGTTATGGATTGATCACTCAGACATTCCAGCACC
>NZ_JAZFTO010000161.1:0-4614 GCF_036446775.1 Candidatus Desulfatibia sp. | reverse complement strand
ATTCCGATATCGGTTTTTTTGTTATGAAACTTGCCTTTTCAGGGTTCTCCGTTCTGTGTTCGCCGTTCGCCGTTCACCGTTCTGCGTTCACCCCTGAACCCCTTGGCACGACGTAGCTTCAGCGAAGGCGGCTGAACCTTTGAACCCTGAACCTTTGAACCCTGAACCTTTGAACCTCTGAACCTTTGAACCTTTAAACCCGTGAACAGTTACGGTATATTTTTATCAACCCAGGTGCAGGCAATCAAGAGCTCCGGGTTTTCAAGTCTGGGCGGATGTTAATAACCCTGATTGCTTTTCGATAAGTCGGGGATCGAACTCAAATTGTTGCGGATCTCCAATTGTCATGGTCGGATAATTCGGATGGTTCGGATTGATCAGAAAATTATGTTCTTCTTTTACAATTCACCAGGCCGTTATCATCCGGGGAACACTCCGTGCTCGATGCGACCCAGCAAATTAATTACCTCTTGAGCGCCCAGTTCGGTGTCGGCGTATTCCAGTGGAATTTTGTAGCCCAATCCGCGCGCAGGCTTTTTCAGCCAGTTTTCGGCAGCCTCTTCGTTTTCCAACACATCCAGGGCTTTATCGTAAACCCTGGCGATTCGAAGCACTCTTTCAGATTCATCGGTTCGCAATCGGCCGTCTTGTCTCCTGCGTGTTAATGTGCGCTTGGGAATTTGCACGATTTTGGAAAGCAGGTTATCAGAGACTTTCAGTCGATCTCTCAACTTATCAAAGCTGTCGGCCGGAAATCCCTGCTTGAGCGCACTGATTATATCATCAGTGTTTTTAGCCTGAATTCCTATGGATTGGATATTCATAGTGCCCTCCTAATGTTTGGCATTTTACCTCATTATAGGGGCCATGTGCCGATTTGTAAAGAAAAAATTGGAAGGCGAAAGGTTTACCCGCCTTGTGCGGCGCCGTAGGTGACCAGGGTTTACCCGCCGATAGTTTGGCGGGCTAAAATTACTATTCTTATTTGAATTCCATCCCGCACAGCTCCGAATGGGCGGGATCCTCCAGGCGGATAAATCTCCACTGCATTCCGACCCCATGAAGCGGGATTTACGCCTGAGGCGCACAAGTCCTCCATGTCAAATAAAGCCTTGACATACACATAATAATACATAATATTATATGTTTATTAATTCCCATTGGGAGGTGTATAATGAATACTGAAACCGTTCGATTGAACATTACCATTCCGAAAGATCTGGCTCAGGCACTAAACCGATTTGCCGGGCCCAGAAAACGCAGCCTTTTTATTGTTGAAGCCGTTAAACAGCAAATTGAACAAAAAGAAAAAGAGGAACTGAAAAAAAAGTTAGAAGAAGGCTATCAAGCTGCTGCTAAAGAAAGTTTAGTTATTACAAAAGAGTTTGAAGTCGCCGATTTGGAGGGCTGGGATGAATATTAAAAGAGGAGGAATATATCTTACTGCACTTGACCCTGTCATAGGGAAAGAAATCTCCAAAACCCGGCCGGTTGTAGTCGTCTCCAATAACAAAAACAATGAATTCTCGGGTACGGTGACAATCTTACCCATAACATCTAAAAATATTCAGAAAATCTATCCTTTTGAGGTCTTTTTAAAAAAAAGGATCGGAAACCTTCCGAAAAACTCGAAGACTAAAGCTGACCAAATCCGAACTCTGGACAAAAGCAGGATCGTAAAATTCATTGGCGCACTAGAAAAAAAAGAACTGGATCTGATAGATAAAGCTATATTAATTCATCTGGATTTATTTTAGTCCGGTCGCTTTGGGATATTCTGAGTTGGGATTCCACCAGCCCAAACATTTCCTTTTGCCGGGTGCCGGTAAAACAGGATCGCAGCCACTAATTGTGGCCAACAGTTATTCGTGCTCATTCGTGACATTCGTGGCCAATAATCACGAAAGACAAGATCCTTCAAAAGCTACCTTCTATTAAAACCATCTGGTAAGATAGGCGAAAGGTTCACCCGCCTTTGCGGATAAATCTCCACTGCGTTCCGACCCCGTGAAGCGGGATTTACGCCTGAAGCGCACAAGTCCGCTACGCTCCAACAAGACTTCGGCCGTTCGGCAGTGCTTCGCGCCAGGGCGGGCCTGTTATCCTGTCAAAGATAGCTGAACTGTTACGAAATGGAGCATTTTGTACAAAATTTTCCCCCGTAATCTGTCATTATTTACGAGGTCTGTAATTAGAATAAGCAGAATACTTACATTGACAAGACCTTTAATAAGAACTATATTCTTAATATTAATAATATAAAAAGGAGGAACATATGGATTATCATGCCCCTTCAGCAACCAAGGTAAAGGTAACTGTAAGCCTTGACAAGGAATTGGTTAATACCATAAATAATTTTCTCAAAACTTCAAAAATTCGCTCCCGCAGCCAATTTATTGAGAATATTCTTCGCAAATGGCACCATGAACAAAAAAAGCAAGACTTAGAAAAACAAATTGAAGCGTATTATCTCTCGCAGTCTGATAAGGAACGGAAGGAGGATCGGCGGTGGACCGAAATAGCAGCAAAATCCGCTCAACAGCTTTGGAAGGACTAAAAATACAGACCTCGTCATTCATCAGATAAAAGTGACCGTAGACCTTTATATACTGCCGGATTGCACATAAATTGGACATCCGGTCGGTCTGGGTTATAAGGGTCAGGGTTCAACGTTCAGGCCTCCGGCTCGTAGAGGCACGATCCTACGCCTCGGAGAGGTTAATCGCTTCGCGCTTTTTCCCTATACCATTGATTCCATAGGAGTAATTAAATGAGGGAATCAACCTCTGAACCTTTGAACATTGAACCTTTGAACCCAACTCTTTAATTAGAAATGGAGCATTTTGTCCAAAATTTTCCCAGTAATCTGTCATTTATTTACGAGGTCTGATATATGACCTATCCTCAAAAAGGGGAGATATATCTTGTAAGATTGCCCGGTCAACCAAAGGACAAAAAAACAAGGCCGGCCTTAATCGTCTCTTTGGATATTCGTAATCGCTTGGCCAATGATGTCATCGTTGTTCCTGTCTCGACAACTCTTCGCGACAGCCCTACCCATGTGGAATTACCCATAGGAGAGGGTGGGCTTACTCAGCGCTCCATGGCTAAGTGTGAACAGATCACCACACTCGATAAATCTTTTTTAATTCGTGGACCATTTTCTGGAAAAATAAGTCCTCAAAAGATGTCTGAAGTCGAAGAAGCCATCCAAAAAGCCATCGGTGTTGTTTTATAACCGCAACCCTCGAAGAGGGATCGTTTATTTTGCCTTTTTCATAACTTGTGCTATACTTTTTTATGATATGAAGCATACACGACATTTTCTTCGGCGAATTCCAGAACATGGAAACCGGTGGCTTCGTGTCGTTGTAAACATTGAATGTGAGCCCAATAAAGCTGTCACCGTGTTTTTTGACAGAGGAATGAAAGGCAAACAATGAAACTAAAAGTAGATAAAAAAAATGATGTTCTGTATTTAAGGCTGGATGAAAATGCGATAGTTGAATCAGAGGAAGTTCGCCCCGGTGTTATTCTTGATTTTGATGGAAATGGATGCGTAGTTGGAGTTGAATTTCTAAACATTACAGAGCGGGTAAATCAAGAAGATTTAAACACCTTAGAATTCCAAACATTATAGTCCGGACACTTTGCGAGTTGGCCATACGGTGTATGGCTCATACGGCAAGGTTTTATTGCCACCAAGACACCAAGGCACGAAGAAAAAATAATGTAAAATATTTTTTGTGTCTTGGTGCCTTTGTGGCAATTTTTTTTTCAGACTATTCTTTTAAAGGATTTCTCAAGTGTTCTTAAGGACCACCTGATCCAGGTCGGTCGGCCGTGGGGGCAGTGAGAGGGGTTGTTGCATTGATCTAACTGGGTCAAAAGGCCCTGGGCCTGTTGGTCTGAAAGTTGCTGATTGGCCCTGACAGCCCCGTGACAGGCCATCAGAATCAGACATTCGTCAAGGCCTTTTTCAAGGCCGGGGGCAAAACCGATCTGGGCCGTCTTCTCCACGATTTCAATTACAAGGGGCTTAATATCTCTATCAGCAAGCAGGGCCGGGACAGACTTTATCACAAAGGTATTGCCGCCAAAGGGCTCGATCTCAAGACCCAGTTCTTTTAGATCAGGAATCAGTTTTCCCAGAATCTGCGCTTCCCGGTATCCAAAGTCAATGGTTTCCGGAACAACAAGTTTCTGGGCCGCCATGCTTGAAGTCGCAGAGCGTTTTTTAAGCTGTTCATAAAGGATGCGTTCGTGGGCGGCATGCTGATCAATTAGCACGAGCCCGTCAACAGACTCGCACAGGATATAGGTGTTGTGCAGCCGGCCGATCACTCTTAAATCGCCAAACCGCTTTTCCTCCCAAAGGGTTGCCTGCTCGGCAGCCGCATCTTCTTTTTCCCTCACGCGCAGCGGAAATCCCGATTCATCGGGGATGCTCGATGCTCCATGCTCCATGCTCCATGCTGGTTCACGAAGCGCTCCTGTTTCAGCCCTGCTGAAAACAGCCTCCGGCTCTGCAATGCGGTGCTGCTCCATTGCCGGCGGCCTTGGCGTCGATGGCGTTGTAATCCATGCGGACCGGTCGCCGTAGCGCAAGGCCCC
>NZ_JAZFTO010000160.1:0-5464 GCF_036446775.1 Candidatus Desulfatibia sp. | reverse complement strand
ACAAGGGAAAGTGCTGAAGAAAAATAGAAACTTATAATTTTATGTACGTCCCGGAGGCAAATACAGTTTCATCTCTCCGAGGCGTAGGCTCTACGAGCCGGAGGCAGGAAACTGTGAAAATTATAAGTAAATCCTGAAGATCCCGTAGATCCTGTCTGATAAGTATTGGTTAAAATGTTTGCTTTTGAAGCGAATAACGGATATAATCGCTTTAAATCATGAAGCGATTAGAGGGATGTAATGCGTTATGTGTGGCAAAATGAAAATTGGGCGGAGTTCACATGGAACAGTGATCCACTGGTTAAACCCCTTGGACAGGCACGCATGCATCAGGGCAGGCTATTGAGCAAAGTGGATGCCCTAGGCTTGAAATTCAGCAACGAAGCCAGAGCGGAAATTTTAATTGAAGAAACCGTTAAAACCGCTGCGATTGAAGGCCAGACGCTGCAAAGAGATTCGGTAAGGTCATCGGTAGCAAAGCGCCTGGGATTGCCGACAGCCGGTTTGCCGGCTGCGAATCGATCTACCGATGGCCTGGTGGATGTGCTGCTGGATGCCACCGCCAATTATGATCAGCCGCTTACAACAGAAAGGCTGATGGCCTGGCAGGCCGCCCTCTTCCCTACCGGTTATTCAGGCCTCCGTAAGATACGAGTCGGCCAATGGCGAGGTCCGGAGCCAATGCAGGTGGTATCCGGCCCGGTGGGCCGGGAGAAAGTTCACTTTGAGGCGCCGCCTTCAGACCGGTTGGATAGCGAGATTAAAGATTTCCTCCGCTGGTGGGAAAAAGGATCGAAAAATATCGAAGGGCTGTTACGAGCCGCAATCGCCCATTTCAGGTTTGTCACCATTCATCCGTTTGAAGATGGTAACGGCCGAACCGCCAGGGCCCTGACCGATATGGCGCTGGCACAGGATGAAAAGCTCGGGTCCCGCTTTTACAGCCTGTCGACACGGATTATGGCCGAAAGGGATGAATATTACCGGGTGCTGGAGCAATGCCAGAAAGGAAACGGTAATATTACCGAATGGCTGGTGTGGTTTCTGGAATGTTTTGAAAGGGCGGTTGAGCATTCAGAAAGACTGATCTCAAATGTGCTGGCAAAGGCCCGGTTCTGGCAACGGCACGGGCAAACCCAATTAAATGAGCGCCAGCTAAAGGTCACCAACCGGTTGCTGGATGCCGGCCCCGGGGGTTTTGAAGGCGGCCTGACGACCCGGAAATATGTGTCCATGGCAAAGGTCAGCCGGGCTACCGCTTTTAGAGAGATAGCCGACATGGTTAAAAAACAGGTGTTGAAACAGAACCCGCCCAAGGGCCGCAGCTCCAGCTACGATCTCATATGGCCGGATAACGCTTAAACCGAGACTACCAGGGATTGCCGAATTCTCAAAACAGTTTCCTGCTGCAAGAAAACTTCTCGTCGGCAACCAGGGTATCCCGTTGGAAGAGTTTTTGCTCACGCCTGTGGATACGTTGTTTTAAAAAAGTTTTAAGCATTTTATGCTTGAGCTCACAAAAGAAGAATTTCAAAACTTGAGGAGCCATTTTGGCACCTCAAGTTGAATGCCGGTAAATGAAAACAATCTGTATGCATCTGTGTAATCTGTGGATAATATCTGTGTGCATCTGTGTAATCTGTGTAATCTGTGGATAATAATTGAAGTCTGTGTCTGTCTGGATGAGCTATGTTCCGGACAAAACATGCTGATGGGGATAGAGATTAAGTCTATATGGTCAACTATCTCCCTTGAAGTTCTTTATTAGTTAGGTAGCACCAAAAAAATAGTTAAATTGCATGACCGAGATCCCGACAGTGTGATTGAATGATGCTGATACCGTTTAAAGGAATAAAATTAGGCCCACGTCGCCAACAACATATTGATATCGTATGATAATTTGTACTAATCACTGATCAAGGTTTGACCCCGTTCACACCTACGCAGTGCTACGTCGCGCCGAGGTGACAGGTGAAAGGTGACAAATGACAAGTGACAAATAACAAGTGACAAATAACAACTGACAAATAACAACTGACAAATAACAACTGACAAGTTACAAATAAATCAAAGGTTAAGACAGAAACTTATAATCTAAGGGGCCCGGAAGCCACTGATGTCCTCACGATGTCCTTACTTTGTATCTTTTCTTACATGGAAATATGTTTCTTCGTAAATTTTTCTGCGGGGACCAATTGCGACAATTTCAGCAACACGCTTGGAAGCAATTCGATAAATAATTCGAAGTCTGCCGGCCTTGTAACTATGTAACCCTTTCAGATCATTTTTGAGGGATTTGCCGGAATGAGGATCAGACAGGATGTTCTTTAAGGCAAATTTCACCTTTCGTTTTAGCTCTGGGTGCAAGCCTCGTAGCGTTTCAGCAACGTCATCCGGAACTCTGACCTTAAACAACGTCTTTGGGGGAGATGCCATTTCACTTACATCAGTTCATCAAGAGTATAGATTTTGCTTTTCTTTTTCAATGCCAAAAGGCCTTGTTTAATTTCTTTCATAAGATCCGGATCAGATTTTATTTTTATGGTTTCTTTCCAACCTTCGTATTCATCAGGGCTAATCAGTACAGCCGCAGGTCTTCCGTTTTTGGTGATCACAATTTCTTCATCCATGGTGTTCACTTCTTCAACGAGTTGGCTGAGTTTAATTTTAACCTCAGATAACGATAAAATTTTCATGATAGACCTCTTTTTTAGTCGACCAATATTTTGGTCTACTATAATAATAGGTGTTAAAGATGTCAACAAACGTTTTAAAGCAAAATAAGTTTCAGTTTGGATTGCGGAGTGACTTCAACCCGTTTATCATCGGCTCCAGGCTGCCAGTTGCGACACTTCAGTCCGCAGCCTTGTTAGAGTTTCAGGGGAGTTGAACAGTTTCCGGCACAGTTCGCATTTACTATAGGTTATGATCTCGCGTGCCTTCATACCGGTAAAGGATGCGATATTTGTTATCCCCATGGTTCTAATGAGGTTGTGCAACCGGTCTGTTTCACTTTTAGTAAAAAGCTGTTCCATCGTATTGTCGTTCAGGTTCCCAAGGTAAAAAAAATTTGTTTCCGGGAAATGGCTCCCCGCATCGCAACAGGCGTACATGTCAAGATCCGGAGTAAGATAGGGGTTCATGTCGCAGCAGTTTGCCTGATAATCGGTCAAAATACTCCTGCGTTTGAAAGACTCCGCACGACCTGCATAGATGACGGGTTCGGGGAAAAACGTGAGGCAATGATTACGCAGAAACTGTTCATGCTGATCGTCTTCTTTGGAAAAATCGGTAATAAATGAAATAAAATAATTCAATCCGATCTTTTGGCAGCTGAGTGCCGCATTCAACACATTGTGCCTGTTTATATTTTTCTGGTGCCACTTTGAGTAACTCAATCTCAATTGGCAAAGCCCATTTTTTTTCAGTTCTGAAACAAGGCGGTCGGAAGACTCTGCTGTCTTTGCCCAAAAACTGTTGGTAACAATTCTCGTATATATTCCGATTTGGCTGCACAGTTTCACAAGCTCTGTAATTTTATTGAAATACAGAAACGGTTCACCAGCGGAAAAACTTATTCCGCCAACACCTGCCTGGGCCATCTCGACAATGATCTCTTTTGCCTTATCATGATCCATCTTCCTGCCAACAGAAAGATCTTCCGTGGCCACGCAGTGCTCGCACCTGATATTGCATTTGGTTGAGTATCCAAAAGCTAATTTGCGCATATTTAAATCTTCTCGTAAAAAGTCACGAATTCAATTAGAGATGGCTAAGTAAAAAGTTCGAGTTCAAGACGTCGCGAATTTCGTGGAATGAGGCGTACTTATGCACGCCGCAGTGAACACGGAATGAAGCGCAACGCAGAAATCGGACTTTTGACGAAGCCGTCAATATGTAGCATGAAACGCAGGAACAAGCCATATTCGGTTTATGACAACTCCATTTTGGTTACACCGGGATAACTGGACCCGGTAAGCGGCGGCAAAGCAAGACAGTATTAAAATAGGGTCAAAAGTAGCCCCCCCTTTTCCAGCTTTAAATAGATTCTTAGCGCCTTGGCCTGCCCCGTAGCTCCCCGTGGAACTACCGGGACAGGCCGACAGATGGTACTGGGGTGGCTAATAAATCTCTTAGCGCCTTAGCGCCTTTGCCTGCCCAGTGAAATTCACGATAGTGAGGAGCGCAGTTTACCCCGTAGGTTCGGAAAATCGTACTGGGGCGTATTTAACAGGGGCGTGAAACAAGTCAAACTAACCATTGATTTTTTTAAACATTTCATTTAAGGTCAAGCATTAATTTTTCCGGCACCACGCGATCTAAACATCTTAAATAGGGGGCTCTATGGCTCTACAAATAATAAAAGCCCTTATTTGCGCAAGAATGCTAAGAAGGGCTTTATCTTTTTGAGGTTCCCGGAAGTTCAACTTGAGATCACAAACTGTGACCTCAAAAGCATGACATAGTAAAGAAAGGTCGGAAGTTTTTAAGGTGCCAATTTGGCACCTCAAGTTGAATGCCGGTAAATGAAGATAATCTGCGTTAATCTGTGCCTGCCCCGTGCAATTCATGCCAATGAGGAGCGCAGTTTACCCCGTAGGTTCGGAAAATCGTACTGGGGCGTATTTCACTGGGGTAATCTGCGGTTAAATATAAAGATTGGTTAAAATGACTGACTTTTATAAAAAAAATTACAAAGCGTATCACCAAAAGACTTTTTCAATCGACCCATCATCGTTTTTAGAGCCTCTGGCCAGGCGGCTGCCGGCCGAAGCCTTTATTCTGGATGTGGGGTGCGGCAGCGGCCGTGATCTACTATGGATGAAGAATGAAGGTTTTGATGTCATCGGCTTTGAGCGCTCTCCCGAGCTGGCGGAACTTGCCCGGGAGAATGCCGGGTGTGAGGTCATCGAGGAAGATTTCGAGACATACGATTTTTCCACAATCCTCGTAGACGCTGTCATGCTTGTCGGCGCTATGGTGCAGACACCCTACGAAAGATTTGCTCAAGTTTTTAAAAACATAACAGCAGCAATACCTGAGAATGGAAGTGTATTAATCACGTTAAAAGAGGGCTGCGGAGACCGGACCCACGCAGATGGCAGAATTTCCTATCTGTGGGAGGACCCTGAGGCCCGAGAGTTGTTCGACACCCTCGGTTTCGAGGTCCGTGACTTTTCAAAGTCTGCCTCCAAAACCGGCAGCGGGGCTGTCTGGATGAGTTATGTTCTGGATAAATCCGGATAAAGGGGATGCTTTCAAATTAGTACAATGAAAATGAAGTCATATTTACCAAATAAATCTAAAGGTTAATACAGAAACTTATAATTTTATGTACGTCCCGCAAACCGTAAAGAACAAGAGATTTAACCCCGGTACCATCTGCCGGCCTGTCCCGGTAATTCCACGGGGAGCTACGGGGCAAGCGGGACAAGCAGGATAAAGGGGATGCTTTCAAATTAGT
>NZ_JAZFTO010000159.1:0-8634 GCF_036446775.1 Candidatus Desulfatibia sp. | reverse complement strand
CGCATGCCTGCAAGCTGACCATAGGCCAGGTCGGAAAGGGCATTGCTGGATTTATACAGCGACATGCCGCCGACCACCGCAAAGGGGAGTACACCCACGGCCAGAAAGAAAATAATAAGTTTGGCTTTTAAGCTAATGTTTTTCATTGTTAGTCCTCTCTTTTTTGACGTTTATTATTTAGTTATTGGTTATTAGTCATTTGCTTGCCCCGCCTGCCCAGTGAAATGTTTTATCCTATTTCACCGGGGTGAAATTCACGTAGTGACAGCGCAGCCTGCCCGCCATCGGCTCCGCCTTCAGGCGAGGCCTCCGGCTCGTAAAGCCTACGCCTCGGAGAGCGGGCGGGCGCATTTCACCGGGGTCATTTGGTACTGGATACTGGATACTGGATGCTGGATACTGGATACTGGATGCTGGATACTGGATGCTTGAAACTCGTAACCCGTAACCCGCAACCCGCAACCCGCAACCCGTAACCCGCAACTCGTAACCCGCAACCCGTAACGCCCATTACGCTGTTTTTTCGAGAAGTTCTATTTCTTCTCCACTTAGTACCCGATCAATATCTAATAAGATTTTAACACCCCCTTCCATTTTGGCCATTCCGAGGATATAGTCCGTGTTCAGCTTGGCGCCGAACGTGGGAGTCTCCTCGATGTCGCCTTCATTTACATTCAAGCAAAACCAAGTCGAACGTATTCTCTTTAAACCTTGTTAAGGCCTCTTGTCCGCTGCTCGCCTTTTCAACGTAATGACCCAACTTTTCAATGAATGACCCCATGAACCCAGCAACAGAAGCACTATCATCCACAACCAATACTTTTATTAAGCAAAGCCCTTTCTGAAAGCACATTCTCGTTCTTCTTATCGCAAACAGCGTGCCAGAACTTCTGAATGGGTTTTAACTTATTGATATAATATAAATAATAGTAACTATAATTTATAGGAAGGTTCAGAAAGTATGCCATAAATGGCACTCAAAAACATTGGTATGGAGATCATTTAAAGGGTTAGTTGTTGAAAAGACAGAGGAAATTAGGAATGAGCCACAAACGGCACTGTTTGTGCCGATGTCAGCCCAAAATTTTTCATCTTTCTAAAAAATGTTCTGCGGGGAAGGCCAAGAGCCGCAGCTGCTTTTTCGCGATGCCACTGGTTCTGATCCAAGGCCTTAATAACAAGGTTTTTCTCAAATTTTCTAACAGCATGCTGGAACTCAAAAACTCCTACAACTGCTTCCTCATCTGCAGCGCTGTCAAGCTCGATTGATCTTGAAGGTGCTGTTCCCATAAAATCGAGTTTCTTTAAGGTAATATAGCGGTGAAGGGCGTTTTGTAGCTGTCGGACATTTCCCGGCCAGTTATAATTTTGCAAAGCCTCCATGATTTTTCCCGAAATAGAGGGTGCGTTGTTGCCATTATATTTTTTTAAGTAATGATCTATAAGCAGAGGGATATCTTCCTTACGATCTCTTAAAGGCGGTATAGAGATGGGGATTACGTTTATTCTGTAGAAAAAGTCTTCCCGCATCAAACCTTGGTTGACAAGATCCATCAAATTTTTATTTGTGGCAGCAACAATACGAAAGGCGGACATCCTGGTTCTGTTGCTTCCTACCGGCGAGAAACAACCGTTATCAAAGGCTCTTAATAACTTTACTTGCATGTTAAGATCAAGTTCGCCAACTTCATCCAAAAACAAGGTTCCGTGATCGGCAAGGTCCAGATAACCATGAGCATCCTTATCGGCTCCGGTAAAAGCCCCTTTTATATGACCAAAAAACTCTCTTTCAAGAAGCATTTCAGGAATCGCCCCGCAGTTAATAGGCACAAGCTTTTTGTCAGCTCTAGTACTCATCTTATGAACTGCATGTGCCACCAGTTCTTTGCCCGTACCGGATTCTCCATAAATTATTACGCTGGCATTAGATGCCCCGGCTTTTAAAATAAGTTCGTAAACCTCCTGCATGGATGGGCTCTTACCGATAATATCCCCGAATCTGAAACGTTCCTTGATGGATGATCTCAATTTTATATTTTCTTGACGGAGATGTTCCGACTCTTTCTGAATCTCAATTTCTTTGAACTTGCTTTTGGTAATATCTCTTATTGTACTTAAAACAGCGGGCTTTCCATTCCATTTAATTTTAGCCAGATGTGCTTCAGCCCAGAATTCTCTGCGGTCATTTGTCATGTATTTGCCTTGAAAAATACGTTCGCTGGAACCATCCGCTTCAAGGTCCTCATGGAATTTCAGGAAAGGCTTTTTAAAATCATTTGAAATAAGATCAACAACTTTTATGCCTTCAGCCCGGCTTGTATTTTCATATCCAAACATAGAAGCAAAAGCATTATTAGCAAACAAACAAAGCCCTTCCTGAAAGAGCGCTACTCCGTCCGCCACTTGTTCCGTCAGTATCTTGTAGCGTGCTTCGCTCTCTTGTAAAGCCCTCTCTGATCTAATGCGCTCAACAATACTCCCTAATTGGATTGTAATTGCATTAATGAGACTTCTTTCTTCCTTCAGGAAAGGCCCCTCATCTATTTCAGGTTTTTCTTTAAGGTAATAGACTTCCACCACACCGGTCGTTTCATCATGCACATTGATGTCGCTTGACTGGACCCAATCAGTTTCTTTAAAATTTTTTGTTTTGTATTCTTGACCCTCCATGATTATACGCGCACAAGTGATTTCGGGGTATTGCCAGGATGGAGGAATGATATTTATCGTACCCTGTAATATTTCTTCCAGTGTAATGCCTTGTTTCTCAACTAGGCTGGAAATGTTATAAAGACAGTTAAGCTCCTTGATGCGTTCACCAAGTTCATAGTTCTTCTTTTGCAGCTCATTCCTGGCTTTGATGCGCTCAATGACCTTTCCCAAGCGTTCCGCAATAGCGTTGATTAAACTTCTTTCTTCCTTCAGGAAAGGCCCTTCGTCTATTTCCGGCATCTTTTTTAGGTAATAAACTTCCAAAGATCCAATGCGCATGCCATGCACCAAGATATCGCTGGATTGTTTCCAGTTAGTCTTCTTAAAGTTGTCCGTGCCGTATTCTCGGTCTTCCAGGACGATCCGGGAGCAGGTAGTTTCCGGGTATTGCCAGGATGGTGGAATGATATTTACCGTTCCTTGTAATATCTCCTCCAGCGTAAAGTCATGCTTTTCGACAAGACTGGAAATGCTATAGAGGCAATTCAATTCCTTGACGCGTTCGCCCATTGCGTTCACGATTGCTTGCATTGCTTTTTCATTTTTGGGGCACATAGTTTCAGCTCGTTTAAAATGCTCAACCCTTGCTTCCAATTCTTTAACCCTCTTTTCCAATTGATCAGATGTAGGTGTAATTGACATTTCAGATCTCCTGTTTATTGGTTTTGGCGCTCAAGTTCCCTAACATGGTGCATCTATTTCAAAAGTCAGTTCTTGGTGCAGGTCCCAAAGGAGTTGTCCGCTACCTTTTGTCTCGGTGGCATAGAAAAACAAACTCATTCTGCGTCCCTATTAGCTTAGATAATTATTTAATATTATATATTAGCACTACTACAAATTTCGTGCCAAATTATGTTAATTTAGCATAAATTTTTTATCGCAATAATATTGAGATGTTACAAATAATATGAATTGTAATTAAGGGTCGCAGAGGGGGAAATTGTTCGGAAAAATCGGAAATTGTTCGGAAAAATCGGAAAAAGTTCGAGGAAATCGGACTTTTATTGAACAAAAAGAATCGAAATATTTAGGCTGGAATGGATTTAAAGGTGATTATGAGGTTTGTTCTCTTGCGGAGAACGCCGCTCATCGGAAAAATAGCTATTTATGGATGGAAACTACCTAAGGTTTTGAATAAACTCACCCACAGCACCAACACCTTCATTGTCCACCAGTCGAATGGTCTGTGATCCGACAACGGCGATGTCGGCTTTTCCTTTCAAAAAATCGAGATCCTCTTTTTCTTTGACTCCAAAACCGAGTGCCAAGGGAAGCTTTGTGGCCCGGCGGCAGCGCCCAAGATATTCCCCTAATTGTCGGGAAAAGTCCGTATCAACACCGGTAACCCCTTTGCGGGCCACGCAGTAAATAAAACCCTGCCCAAAGGATGCCAGGTACTGCATGCGCTCATCCGGAGTCGTGGGAGAAAAAATGAAAATCGGAGCAAGATCATATTTTTGCATGGCCGCAAGATACTCTCGGCCCTCTTCCGGCGGAAGATCCGGCACAATGGCACCCTTAAGACCGCCAGCCGCCATAGCGGCTGCAAACCGCTCAACCCCGTATTTAAAAAGAATGTTGTAATAAGTCATAAACAAAAACGGAATATCGAAGGTTTGGGCAATCTTACGGGAAAAATCGAAACATTTTTGAACGGTTGCTCCATGGGCCAGAGCTTTCTGGTTGGCTTGCAGGATCACCGGGCCGTCTGCAATCGGCTCGGAAAAAGGAATCTGCAGCTCCATTAGATCAACACCGGCCGCGACCATGGCCTCGATAATCTTAAAGGAATCTTCAAATGACGGATACCCCAAAACAATATGGGTCATCAAAAGAATCTCTTTTTCTTGGAGCCGGCTGTTCAGATATTTCTCAAGCATGATATTCTTCCGCTTTTTTCTTGATAAATTCTTGCCACGAAGGATCGTTGAACGCATCGGCAACCGTAAAGATATCTTTATCGCCTCTCCCGGACTGGTTGATCAGAATAATGGCGGTCTTGGAAAGCTTCGGCGCTTCCTTGAATGCCTGCGCAAAGGCATGCGCTGACTCCAGCGCCGGTATCAGCCCTTCCTTCTGCATCGTAAGTGCAAGGGCCCCGACGACCTCCTGATCGGTTGCCGCCTCAAAGCGAACACGTCCGCTTTCCTTGAGTTGTGCCAGGATCGGTGAGACACCTACATAATCCAATCCAGCGGCGATACTGTGGGTCGCTTTCATCTGCCCGTCGTCGTCTTGCAAAAAATATGTTTTATATCCCTGGGCCACGCCCACACTCGCATCCGGAGAGGCCAGGCGGACGGCATGCTCTCCGCTTTCAAGCCCTCTGCCGGCCGCTTCGACACCCACAAGCTCCACCGGATCATTCAAAAAGGCCTTGAATATCCCCAGGGCATTGGAGCCTCCGCCCACACAGGCATAAACGCGGTCCGGCAGTTTTGCCGCTCTTTCCATAATTTGCCGGCGCGCCTCTTGGCCGATAATGGATTGAAAATAAGAGACCATTTCCGGAAAGGGGTGTGGGCCGCAGGCCGTTCCCAGTACATAATGGGTATTATCCATATTGGTTACCCAGTCGCGCAGAGCCTCATTAATCGCATCCTTTAAAATTCGAGTTCCTTCCTTTACCGGCACAACCTCGGCGCCCAGCCGTTCCATCCAAAAAACATTGGGACGCTGCCGTTGGACATCTACCTCTCCCATATAAATGGTACATTTGAAGCCGAATTTAGCCGCCATGGTGGCGGTGGCCATCCCGTGCTGACCCGCTCCGGTCTCGGCAATAACGCGGGTTTTCCCCATCCGCTTGACCAACAGCCCCTGACCCATGACATTATTGGCCTTATGGGCCCCGGTGTGGTTCAGGTCTTCCCGCTTGATATAAATGCGCCCGCCTCCGAAATAATGGCTAAGGTTTTCCGCAAAGGTAACCGGCGTCGGCCGGCAGGAATACTCAGACATAATATCGGCATATTCTTTCCAAAAAGAAGGGTCCTGCTTGGCCTTTTCAAACGTTTCGACCAACTCGTCGACAGTTGCAATCAGTACCTCGGGAAGAAAAGCGCCTCCATACTGATCATAGTAGCCTCGATTCTGCATCGATTACTCCTCCTATATTTTGAGAAAAGACAAATTGATCCGTGCGACAGTAAAGTTCCGCGTATATGGCGTTTTGAGCTTGGGCAAAATTCAAAAACCGTTTGACGATAAGGATGGGGGTTTGGGTTGATACGGCCAGTTTCAATACCTTCTTCCCTGATAAATAACCGATTTTAAAGTTTTGCTTTCCACCGCTGGGCCGCATAAAATAGTGTTCGGCGACAATTTGCGACAGTGATCGTCCCGCAAGGTCAAAGCGGTCAATACCTGCAAAAAGTGTTGCATGCAGATAGATATCTTCGATCAGGACCGGCGTCTTCTCCACCAGACTGAGCCTGGAAAGAGCATAGGCCTTTTGGTTGGCAAAGGGATTTTCGCCATGGTT
Organism: Candidatus Desulfatibia sp.; assembly: GCF_036446775.1. Taxonomy (NCBI): domain Bacteria; kingdom Pseudomonadati; phylum Thermodesulfobacteriota; class Desulfobacteria; order Desulfobacterales; genus Candidatus Desulfatibia; species Candidatus Desulfatibia sp. Next base: position 2,438 of record NZ_JAZFTO010000159.1, on the reverse strand, counting down.
TGCAATTGTCTTCAAGCGGGTCTTTTGCAAAATACGCCTTGTAACCGCAAGCCCTTCTTTTTGAAAAGAAAACATCGTCCCCGCCAGGGAAAAAAGATCGACCTCTTTTTGTTGTCGGCGAACAAAGGTACCTGAGCCCCGCCTGCGAACCAGAATGCCTTTGCGAACCAGCAGCTCCGTGGCCTGCCGGGCGGTGGGCCGGCCGATACCGTACCTTGATGCCAGGCTGTTTTCAGACGGTATTCTAGCGCCGGGAGGATATTCTCCGGACCGTACTTGAGCCCAGAGAATATCAGCCAGTTGGCGATACAACGGAATCGGTGACGCGGGGTTGAGCATATAGGCTCCTTCATTATTGCGCTGTTTTTTAGATTGCTCTAAATTGGTTAAGTTGTCAAGACAATTTTAAATGTGGCTGAAGGCGATTGACCCCAATGTTTGGACAGCCTGAAAAAAAATTAAGCTCGAAACCAGCGTATTGAAAAAGAAGAGGCCTCAGGTTTTTCAAAGGTCTCAAACAAAATGCCCTCGGGAGGGGTGAACCCCAAGGGCATTTTTTGGAGGAGGCCTTTTTGGAGGATGGCTAAATCCAAAAAGGAATATATGCGATAATGTAGCACTGTAGCAAAAGAGTGTCAAGCAAAATGACACTTTGTGGTATATTTATTATTGTACCGGATTTCTGCCCAGCCAGAGATGTTATTTATGAAAATTTCGGGTCAGAGCCCTGCACCCAAAGCTTCTCTGATCCGCGTCATGGCTGTCTCGACATTTGCATAGCTGTTGAAAGCGCTGATGCGGATAAAACCCTCACCGCATTTGCCGAAACCGGGCCCGGGAGTTGTAACCACACCCGCTTTTTTCAGCAGTAAATCAAAAAATTCCCAGGCATCGCGCCTGCAGTTCACCCAGATATAAGGTGAATTTTCGCCGCCTGCAAACTCAAAACCAAGCGCAGCCATCTCCTCCCTGATCAGGCCCGCATTGTTCAAATAATAGTCAACAAGTTCCTGAACCTGGGCTTGGCCCTCTGGGCTGTAAACCGCCTCGGCCGCCCTCTGAACCGGATAAGAGACTCCATTGAACTTGGTGGAATGCCGGCGGTTCCACAAGGCATGCAACGAATGTTTCTGACCATTACCATCGTAGGCCATGCAGGTTTTGGGAACAACGGTAAAGGCGCAGCGGGTGCCGGTAAAACCGGCGGTTTTGGAAAAACTTCTGAACTCGATGGCCACTTCACGCGCACCTTCAATCTCAAAAATAGAACGAGGAAGCGCCTGATCACGGATGAAGGCTTGATAGGCGGCATCATAAAGGATCAGGGCCTTGTTTTCACGGGCGTAGTCCACCCACAGCTTCAGGGTATCCCTGGAAATTGAGGCACCGGTGGGATTGTTGGGAAAACACAGATAAATCAGATCCACCGGTTGCGCGGGCAGGTTCGGAACAAATCCGTTTTCAGGCAGACTGTCCAGATACAGAATTTTGTCGTATCGACCGTCGGCAAATTCTCCGGTGCGACCGGCCATGACATTGGTGTCTAAATACACCGGATATACCGGATCCGGGATCGCCAGGCGAATGTCCCCGGCAAACAGCTCCTGAATATTGCCCGAATCACATTTGGAGCCGTCGCTGACAAAAATCTCATCGGAACTGATATCCGCTCCTCTGACCTGATAGTCATTGGCAGCGATCTTGTCCCTTAAAAAATCGTACCCTTGCTCAGGGCCGTAACCCCGGAAGGTGGCATCCGCAGCCATCTCTTTAACACCCTGGGAAAAGGCCTGTATGCAGGCCGGCGGCAGCGCCCGGGTTACATCACCGATACCCAGCCGGATAATATCGGCCTCCGGGTTCTCCTGCTGATAGACGGACACGCGCTTGGCGATCTCGACAAACAGATAAGAAGATTGAAGCTTAAGATAGTTCTCGTTGATACGGATCATGATTCAGCCTTTCTTTATTTTAGTAGCATTATATCAGGCGGTCCGCAGGCTTGCCGAGCACCCCCGCTTAAATCACAACTAAAAGCGATATACCATTAACATACGGATTTCATATCCTAAAACCTGATGACCGTCAACCGTATTCATTAGACTTCGGCACGGCTTTATCGAATCATCAGGAAGCTTTCCAGATTACAAAAACTAAAAAAGGGTTTGCAAGTTTTCAATTTCTTGCAAGCCCTTATGTTTCCTATGGAGGCGGCACCCGGATTTGAACCGGGGAATAGCGGTTTTGCAGACCGCTGCCTTTTAGCTCTAACCCCCTAAATTCCCTTCTTTTTTCAACTCAACAAGCTTGCCTGTGGCAGATTTTGTGTCCAGATTTTTGACCGCTTTTAGTTTGTGGATAGGTGACGGATGCTGATATCTCATGGCCATGATATGTGTTTTGTGACCCATGATTTCCATTATCGTTTTAAGGTCCGT
>NZ_JAZFTO010000158.1:0-7413 GCF_036446775.1 Candidatus Desulfatibia sp. | reverse complement strand
GTTCTGGGTTCTGCGTTAACCCTGAACCTCTGAACCTCTGAACCCCGAACAGACTTAACATCGAACATTGAACGTCCAACGTTGAACATCGAATAATGATGTCGCTCCGCTCTGCAATTTAATTTCATTCGTTTTTTTTATTCATCATTCGATGTTCGATGTTCGATGTTCATCTTTTTCCGTAAACCTTCCACAGTCCATCCGGGGCAAAAAACATTGCACTTATGAACCCTGAACCCCTGAACCTCTGAACCTCTGAACCTTGAACCTCTGAACTCTGAACCTTTGAACATTGAACCTTTGAACCCAACTCTTTGATTAGAAATGGAGCCTTTTGTCCAAAATTTTCCCAGTAATCTGTCATTATTTACGAGGTCTGAACATAAGCTATATCGTCACATTTATTTACACCCTAATCGAGCCCTCGATTAGGCGTTTGTGGTCAGTTGTCCGTAGTCAGTGGTTTTACAGGTTCTTAGGGCCTCTTTTTGTGTTTCACATGTAGTTGAAATATAATCTCCGCTTTTTATTGCCTTAGCAACGGACGACGCACGAAGGACAACGGACACCCTATTGAGCGTTTTCGCTCAATAGGGGTTACCGGGACTTCAGAGACTTTACGAGACCTGCTACGGCATCTTCGATATCAAGGAAGCAGAAGCGGTAGGCCTCATAATCGAGTCCATAGGGGTCGGCAATGCCGCGCTTTCTTGAACCGTAGCGGGCATAGTGTCTGATTAGCTGAATCTTGTCCGCCGTTTCCGGATAAATGTTTAGCAGTGAATCTTGGTGGGATTTTTCCATGACCAGGATCAAGTCGGCCCAGTCCATCAGGTCTGGCGACACGGGCTGGGCCTGGTGGCCAGCCAGGTCTACAGCGTATTCAGCAGCAACCTGTTGGGCCATGTAAGTAGCCGAATTGCCGGGCAAAGCAATTAGTCCTGCTGACCGGGCTCTAAGGCCCGGTGGTCTTTTTTGAGCTGCCAGTTCCCTGAAAAGGCCTTCGGCAAAAGGGCTCCGGCAAATATTGCCCAGGCAAACGAATAAGAAATTTTTGAATTGTTCGGTCATATCAATATACGAGATCATCAAATTTGGTCGGTAAATCAAATCCCCGAGATATCATAGCGTGATATCATTTTAGACAGGTAGGTTCTTTGAATCCCCAGAATTTTAGATGCTTCACTTCTATTGCCGTTCGAGTGTTCCAGGGTCACGGTAATAAACTTTTTTTTGAATCTGTCCATAGCTTCTTTGAGTGTCAGTCCCGCCTGCAAGCCATGAAAATGTGTTTTCCTCTCATAAATAGGCAGGTCCTCAGGTAAAATTTCCCTTTTATTACCCATGACCACGGCACGTTCTACGGCGTTTCTCAGTTCTCTTACATTACCGGGCCAATCATGCTCAATCATCTTTTCCATGGCTTTTTCCGAGATCACCAAATTGAGGGCACCTCTTTCCCGCTTTAAAATATCCAAAAAGTAGTTCGCCAGGAGGGGGATATCCTTTTTCCTTTCTTTCAGCGCAGGCATATGGATTTGGACAACATTCAGCCGATAGTAAAGGTCTTCGCGAAACCTCCCTTCTTCGGTTTCTTTGGTAATATCTTTATTTGTTGCTGAGATGATTCTGACATCCACATTTATTGGTGTATTGCCGCCGACCCGGCAAAATACACCCTCTTCTATTGCCCGCAAAAGCTTGGCCTGAATTCTCGGATTCATTTCGCCTATTTCATCAAGAAAAATAGAACCGCCGTCAGCTAATTCAAATTTGCCTATTTTGAGGCTGGTGGCTCCTGTAAAGGCACCTTTTTCATGGCCGAACATTTCAGATTCTAAGAGATCCTCAGGCAGTGCGGCACAATTAATCACAACCATTGGCTTTCTCTTCCTGGAGCCCGCCCGGTGTATCAACCTGGCTAATAATTCCTTCCCCGTTCCGCTTTCTCCTAAAACCAGGGTGCTGGTTTTCGAGTTGGCCACTAAATACGCATCTGAAATGACTTTCTTAAGGGCGGCACTTTCCCCAACTAACTGGTATTTGCCCCCGATTTCTTCTCTGAGGTCCCGGTTTTCTTTTTTAACCTGTTCGATTTTTTGGGCTCTGTTAATAGCAAGGGAGGCCAGTTCGGCGAAGACCGTTAAAAGCTGCATGTCTTCATTTCCGATGGCGCTTCCATCTTCTTTATCAATGATTTCTACCACTCCGATGACTTTTCCATCAGCCTTCATCGGCACACAGGCGATCGATCGGGTCTGGAACCCTATGGATTCGCTTATTTCCTTGAACCACCGCTTATCCTTTTTTACATCAGGTACGAGCAGAGGCTCTCCTTTTTCAGCAACAAAACCGGCAATCCCCTGGCCCAGGTTGACCTCGTATTTCATGACCTCTTCTTTCTTCTCGCCGGTAGCAACTTTAAAGTAAAGTTTTTTGGTTTTTTGATCAAGCAGCAACAAAGAACTGGCTTTGGCCTGCATCGTGCGGGTGGCGGTCTCGATGATGAGTTCCAGGAGGGTGTCCAGATCAAGTACCGAGGAGACCCATGTCGAGATTTCCTTAAAATAATCTATGGCGGAATCAGGTGCTGATAATTTTTTATGCATTATTTTTCTCCTAATGCTTAAGGTCTGTATGATTTTGAATACTATAAAAAATAGATTAATTTAGGTGTATATTTTTGTATATCGACACCAGGGGGGATAAAGTTTAACTGTATTTAACCTAAGTTGAGCGACAACTCGTATATAAATGAGCCCAACGACAAATTGTCTTATGCCAGGTGTATATAAAAAAACAAATGGGTGTCTACTTTTGTAGACGGTATTATGGATTGAAAAATATTGCGAACCTTTTGACAAGGCCAGTAATTGCAATCGAATCAAGGAGATGCAAAGCGTGCCTCTCTTTTGTGCGGTTTGGCATGTTATTTGCTCCATTAGAAAGTAAAGTTTGATTGATAGAAGCTCCAAAGGGCGGGATACAAAGCCCCGGCCTAAATCATGTAACGGGGAGACGGCAGTTGCCCTGTTATTGAAAAGAGGGTAATAAAAATGAGGTCATTAAAAAATTTGTTTATGGCAATGATATGCATTACCCTGATAGCTGCTCATGTATATGCTAAACCCGGCAAGGGTAGAGGCAATGGACAATCAAAGCATAAAGCAAAAACCCTCTTTGCTGCTTTGGAAAAAACGAGATGGGCCCATAATCCTTTCGACAAGGGAGGACAGGGGAATATGGGAAAACCCAAAATGAGAGACCCTTACGGCCATGACAAAGACAGTGGAAGAGAAAAGAGCGCCAGGGGCCGCCCTGTCCGGGAAGCAGAGCTGGAAGAATCCGTGCTGGATTTGGCTTCGATAGTGAGCATAGAATTCAATACGGAGGATTATCATCTCAATTTTCTTAATTCGAGCTATGCAAGATACCAGTCTTATCTTGAGCCGTTAGATCCGGACAGTGCCTCATATGCTTTATATGCTCGTGTTTTAACTATTTATGAATCAATGATAAAGAACTATACGTCGTCAGACACTGTACGTGTGCGCGTAAACCAGGCTGACGAAATAGATTATTCTATGACGCTTACGCCTCCGGGAGGATTTGAGGGGACAAAACTGCTTATAACTACTACGCTTACCAATACCAATGATTATGATACTTCTTATAATACCTATAACTATGTCTATGATCCTGAAACCGGAACCTGGCAGCGTGAACTGGTGATCACTGAGATACACTACGACGCCAATCAAGTTATAATGGAGCAGACTCAAGCGGTCGTTATCGGAGATGATAACACTTTATCCTTTAGTTACGATCCTCCTTCCGACTTGGCCGGCTACAGCGGCTTAGATGCCAATTTAAGCGTAACCGTTACGGAGCCTGAAAGCGGCCAATCATATACTACGATTTATGATAAAGCTCTTTACCTGTACAGGTGACCTTACGGTAAAGTTACCGCCGTCTGCACTTTGATCATCTAAAATAAAATTCCGACGGCTGGAGTCTTCTTTTAAGCCTTTTTAAACTATTTCCCTTCAACTTGTAAACTATTTCCGGTGTGTCCATCTTGGCCAGAAGCGGTTTCATCAACGCATCGTCTTTAAGTTTCTCAAAAAGACTTTCCATACCCGCCCGTGTGTCCAGGCGGGAGATTTTATCGTTAATGCTGTCTAAAAGGCCGGTTGGTTTAAGTTTTTCGTTTATAAGCCTGTCGTAGTCTTTCAGTGTAATCGGTTTCTTGTTAGGGTTTTCTTTTTTCAAGTGTTTGGTCAGCGGTTTGGAGTCAAAAATATAGGGCGGGGTATTAAATATAAAAAAGCCGGAAAGAGCCTCTTCCCGGCGGCTCATTAACCTTAACTTCTTTAAAGCCGTGCTTCTTTGGTCCGAGATGAACATTTCGTTCTTCAAGCATGGGAATTTACTAAAGACCGGACCTCTAACAAGCGCCGATACAAGCCCTTTTATGTGGTGATATTCCGGGAACAAAACACAATTAAGCGGTTTTGATCCGTGCACCGCGCAGCGTGATTTTTCAAGAAAACGGCATGGCTTTTTAAGCTTTATCAGCAGGCGCTGGTAGCGGAGATTTTGTTCACAACTCTGGAGCCCCAGGTGGCAGTGGTGCAAAAAGAGGCTGGACACGGGCGTATTTAAAACCAGGCTGAGTCTGATCAGGTCAAAAAGGGTGGTCTCAACAATAACTTCGGCCAGCCGGCATCCGGGTGCACGGCAGTCATCCGGACACTGCATTTTGCATTCTTTTTTGGCAAGGTCCGCCTGGTGTTGAAAGTAGCTTTCCAATATCTCAGTCCCGCTTCATCCATACGTCAGGTTAAAATCATAGGTTCTTCTCCAATTTAGTTGGAGGAGAGGGTCCAAGGATTCAAGTGTTTGCTTTCAAATGATTTTATCATCGTTTTGAGCATCCTTTCAACTTCTGCTATTAAGGCATAGATATTTTACAGTATTTCACTCGACCCCTTGAATCTTTAGGATCACTCCAACTCTTTTGGAGATGATCCAAAAATAAAGGATATTTGATCCCCTTTTAAAATTTGGAACGCTCAGTTTAGGTTGGAGTTACCATGTGCAACGCACCGGATAGCGCGAGATCAAATCGTCGGGGGTAAGGATAACCATACCATGGATTTGCGCCTGACAGATGAGCATCCGGTCAAAGGGGTCGCGATGGTAATCCGGAAGCTTGGGCAGGTGCACAGCGGCATCTTCTTCAAGGGCAAGACTTTCAATGCCGTGGGCTTCACGCTGGGCCGGGATGTACTGAGCAGGAGGCCGGGGCAGCCGCAGGCGGCCCAAGGCGTACTTGATGCTGATTTCCCAGGACGAAACGCTGCTCAGAAAGACACGGTTCGATGGATCGGCGTGAAGGCCTGAGGCTGTTTTTGACAGGGCCTTATCACCGGAAATGATCCAAAGAAACGTGCAGGTGTCCAGCAGCAGTTTCAATTGCGCTTTCCCTCAAAGGCGTCCAGGAGATCCTCTGGCAGGGGATCGAAGAATTCGGGGGGTAACTTGAAATCGCCCTTGGCCAGACCGACCGGACGGGGCCGCTCGCGCTGCTTCGACAGCGGACGTATCTCGGCAATGGGCACGTTCCGTTTGCACAGCAGGATCGTCTCTCCCTGTTCCAGGCGTTTCAGATAACGGGAAAGATGGGTCTTGGCTTCGTGGATGTTGAGTCGAATCATGACCAATATATAAACCAGAAACTAAACTAAGTCAAGAAGCTTTTTTTAAAGGCTTGTTAACCACAAATAGACACGGATGCACACGCAGAACACAGTTAAAAAATATTTTCGGAAATTATTCTCTACCAGACCGAAGACGGTAAAAGAAAAGCTCACTCCCTACGGTAAAAAGGCTGAAAATAAATTTTGGGCAGACTCGAGAGTATTGTTTGACAATTATATATAGTAAAGATATATTGAAAAGTAGGAAATAAATAAAAAGACAGAAAGGACTTAAAATGTATGCCAAGATTTCAAAAAAAGGTCAGGTAACAATACCCAAGGTCATCCGAGAAAAATTAAAGATCGAAAAAGAAGGGGGGGTGTTGTTCCTGATGGAGGATGATGTAGTTAAGCTTAAAGGGATCCCCGCCGAACCGGTGGACCGATTGGCGGGAAGCCTTAATAAATATGCAGAAAAATACGTACCGTTAGACAAAATCCGGCAAAGGATTAAAGGAAAAATTGCAGATGAAGCAGCCAAAGAAGGTCTATCTGATTGATACCAATATTATTCTCAGGTTTTTATTAGGGGATCATTCCGAGCTTAGTCCCAAAGCAACTGCGTTTATGTCAAAGGTTGCCAATGGAACAGTAAAGGCCGAGATGCTTGATGTCGTTACCGCTGAATGTGTCTATGTCATGGAAAAATTTTACCGGATTCCGAGAGAAAAAATCTCGGAAAAGCTCAGTAAAATTCTCAATTTTTCCGGTATCGTAAATTCAAACCGCTCTGAACTGCTTCAGGCCCTGCTGAAATTCGAAACTTCAAATACTGATATTGTAGATTGTGTTCTCGCCGCCATGTCTTCTTCTTTACGGGTCGTTGTTTCCTTTGACAAAGATATGCTGAAATTGAAAGCCGTCACTGAAACCTTATAAAATGCCGGAAAGTACTTTAATAAACCACGGATTTCACCCTTGACCCGGACTCCAAAATAAACCCATATAGATTTAATTAGTTTTATAAAATATAAATATATTAACAAAAATAGAACTAAAAGGTAACAATAGGGGCATGAAAGTCGACCTGGGATTCATCGGGGAGAATATCCGGAGCCTAAGAAGAGAACGAGGTTGGACCATGGCCGAGCTGGCCGCCAAAATTGGAATGAACCAGGTGCCTCTGGGGCGGATAGAACGCGGTGTAAACGCGCCGTCCGCATCAGTGATATACCGGCTGGCCAAGGCATTGGGCGTTTCCGTGGACACACTGTTTGCCGAACACGAGCAGGATTTCAGATCTTTTCAGCATGAAAGTGCCCGCGACCCTTTTCTGGTACCCATGGATAAGCCCGATGAAGTGCTGCCGTCCAAGCCCAAAGCCATGGCCCAGGATATAATCGATGCATTCTGGGCACTGGAAGATATCTGCAACGCCCAAAAACACGCCAAAATTCCGCTGTTTATCCCTTTTGAACCCAGCAGGCAAGGGATGGAAATACTCTCGGAAACCGTGCGCCGCTGTCAGGGAAACGGTCGCCCAATTAGGCATCCAAAAAAAACGCTGGTCTTATGAGCTGTTGCTGCGCATCAAGCACCGTTTCGGCATTTCAGCCGAAGCCTTTCTATACCGTCTCGACGAGCTGAATTTGATTGATCCTGCGCTAATTGAGCCCTTAAAAGAAAAAATCCATAAACATTACGGAAAAAC
>NZ_JAZFTO010000157.1:0-2874 GCF_036446775.1 Candidatus Desulfatibia sp. | reverse complement strand
AACAGTTGGATATTGAGGACAGAGTGATGATCGGGATTTTAAAGGCTAAGGGCGATTCGGTGCGGGAGATTGGCCGCAAGCTTGATCGTAGTCACAGTACGATAGTGCGTGAGCTTAAAAGGAACGCCTGCCCCGTTCACGGAGAAGATTATCTTGCCCATCGTGCCGATGCTATAGCTGGAAAGCGCAAGCGAGAGTCTGGCCACAGGGAGCGTCTTAAGAATCGAAGGGTTCGTAACTACGTAAGGCGCAAGCTGAGGCTGGGATGGTCTCCCGAACAGATTGCCGGTTGCTTAAAGAAGTTACACCCTGAGATGTATGTATGTCATGAGGCTATCTACCAGTATGTACATACCGATGCGCTGGATTACCGCGGCTATCTTCCACGACATCATAAAAAACGTAAAAAGAAAGGACAAAGCAGAAAGCACCGAAGTTCCCATATAACCAATAGAATCAGTATTGATGAACGCCCCGAGCATATCAACAGCCGTGAAGAGTTTGGGCATTGGGAAGCTGATTCCATGGTTTCCAGCAAGAACCGCAAAGCCGGTCTTATTGTCTTGGCTGAGCGCCAAACCCGTTTCATCAAGTTGAAGAGAGTTAACGGCAGAACAGCCCAAAATGCCAGGAAAGCCATTACCCAAAAGCTGTGCAGGTATCCTGGGGATTCCAGGCGGAGCATCACCTATGACAACGGCTCTGAAAACGTTGAACATGAACTTGTGAATGAGACCTTGGGAACGAAATCTTACTTCTGCAATCCATATCGAAGCTGGGAGAAGGGGTTGGTAGAAAATACCTGCGGATTGATTCGCAGGTTCATTCCAAAGAAAACAAACATCGCCTTAATAAGCGATGCTCAGGTTAGGCGCATAGAGCGTCTTTTAAATAACAGACCGAGGAAATGTCTGGATTACAACACTCCAGCAGAGGTCTTTGCTAAACTATGTGGTGCACTTGCCGGTTGAATGTGGGATTTTATCTTTTGAAATGCCTTTAGGATAACCATTGCCGTTCCATTTCTCATGATGGGTCAGTGCAACTGTGCCTGCCATCTCTAAAAGTTCGGAATCATGCTTTCCTAAAATATCTAATCCTATTTCTGAATGAGTCTTCATAATTTTCCATTCATCTTCATCCAGCTTCCCCGGTTTCCTGAGTATCCTGTCTTCTATTCCTATTTTACCTATATCGTGCATGGGGGCGGTGTGTAACAGAAGTTCCGCTTCTGCGTCGTTTAGGCCGATGGCCTCCCCGATAATATTTGAGTAAAAACTCATGCGGGTAATATGGAGGCCCGTTTCGTTATCTTTAAATTCCGCCGCGATGCCAAGCCTTTTGATTATTTCGAGTCTCGTGTCATGCAGGTCCTTTGTTCTTTCGCGCACCTTTTGTTCGAGAATAAGGTTGTGATCTTTCAGTTCCCTTTGAGCCATACGGACTCCAAGCAGGTTATTTACTCGCGCGAGCACTTCCATTTTGTTAAACGGTTTTGTTACAAAATCATTCGCGCCGGAGCTCAGGGCGCGCAATCGCGTATCCATGTCGCGGAGGGCGGTAAGAACCAGCACCGGCACATCGTTTTCTTTTTTAATTTCGGCGAATCTTTCCATTACGCCGAATCCGTCAAGGACGGGCATCATGAGATCGAGCAAAACAAGGTCGTATTCGTTTTTACGGTAAAGATCGACTGCCTCCAACGGATTTGGCGTGTAGGTTGCGTTTTTATAACCGTCCTCTTCCAGTATTTCTTCAAGTATTTCGAGGTTCACCGGTTCGTCATCCACGGCCAAAAGGCTCGCATTCTGCAGACCATATCTGTTCACCCGCTTTTCCCTCTTTCATCTCTTCCATGCATTGGGTTGTCAACTGGAAGGACCATATGGAACAGCGCCCCGCCCTCCGGGTGGTTTTCCGCCCAAATACGTCCTTTGTGGCCTTCAATTATCTCCTTGCAAATCGCAAGCCCGAGCCCGGTTCCGCCCGAGCCGGATTTTGTTTTGCTGGACTGGACGAATTTATCGAAAATTCCCTCCAATTCGTTTTCCGGCACACCCACTCCTTCGTCACGCACGACAAGTTCCAGAGCGGGCAGATCGCCTTCGTTTGTTTCAAGGTGTGTACGGTTGAAGAGAACGGTAATTGTTTTGCTCTCCGGAGTGAACTTGATTGCGTTTGACAGCAGGTTGTTCAGTACCTGATAAATTTTTTCCGGATCGAACCAGGCCGTTGTCCCGTTTTCAAACGGAAGTACGTTAAGGGTTTGCGACTTTGTATTTACGAGAGAGGCCACTTCACCTGTAGCGGCTTGCAGAATGCGCATTAAATCGTTTTCGTCCATGTTGTAGTCCATCTTTCCCGCTTCGAGCTTGGAAAGGTCAAGGAGGTCGTTAAGCAGGTCCAGCAGCCTTTCGCCACTGCCTTTAATACGGGAGAAGTATTTGAGCATCTTTTCCTTATCGGCCTTTTCAATTTTTTCTACGCCCATTTCGGCAAAACTCAGAATGGCGTGCATCGGAGTGCGGAGTTCATGGGACATGTTTGACAGGAACTGCGATTTGTGCTGGTTGGCGACTTCGGCCGCTTCCTTGGACGTTTTCAACGACTCCATAAGCGCACTCTGCTCCTCCACAAGTTCTTCTTTTTCGGAAAGTGTTTTCTTTAGTTGATCTTCCATTTCCTTTCGCTCGGTGAAATTTTCGCAGATTACGATGATGCCTTTTGATAAATCTGACGGATCAACCGCTTTAATTACTCGACGTATCCAAACTTCCGTTCCGTCTTTTCGTATTAGCTTGCCCTCCACCGTCACGGCTTTCCCGTTATGAAGTATCTCAAGCGAAGTCTGCTTTCTTTTCAGGTGATCACTTT
>NZ_JAZFTO010000156.1:0-9248 GCF_036446775.1 Candidatus Desulfatibia sp. | reverse complement strand
GTTTGCAGGTGGCGGCAGTGTACCACACCCATCCCGAAGCCCCGGCCCGGCCTTCTGTAGAGGACATTCGCCTGGCCCATGACCCCGGCATGGTTTATGTTATCGTCAGCCTGATGGCGGGAGTGGACCCGGTCCGGGCCTTTAAAATCAATCGGGGTGAGGTTGCCGAGGTGCCTCTGCATGTGCTGGCCGCCCGATAACCATCATTGTAAACGCCCAGCAGCACCGCATCTTAGAAGGAGAATGGAGGGCGGACCACAGGAACAGCTTGATATAATATATAAATATCAATAAATCCATGTGGCCCGGCCCCAATTGGATAGAAAGAAGCGTAAGAAAACGCAAGGGCTCTTGGTGGCAGGTCCCCAAAAACCTCGAAACTGGAGAAGAAGATTAGAGGGAGAGCATTAAGGACGGCAGGGCTAACAACGTGATGCAGCCAATCGCCCAAACTGCGGGCTCTGGCTGATCACCGCGTTATCCTGGAAAAAGACGAATCTTGACTTGTACATGCAAAAGATGTACACTGCAATCATGAAATATGATTGGAATCCAGAAAAAAATCAGTGGCTGAAAGAAGAAAGAAAGCTGTCTTTTGAAGAGGTAGTTTTTCATCTATCACAAGGTGATGTTTGGAAAGTTGCAGATCATCCAGATCAACAAAAATGTCCAGGGCAAAAAATTTATTTTGTTATCATTGAGGATTATATTTATTTAGTCCCACATATTGTAAGAAAAGAACAAATATTTTTAAAGACAATTATCCCAAGCAGAAAAGCAACAAAAGTTTACCAAAGAGAGAAGGGAGAGCAAAAATGAAATACGATAAAGAAGAAAAAGATATCTTAGATGCTTATGAAAGTGGAAAAATGAAGCTTTCTACACCATCTAAAAAGGAAATAGAAAGTATCAAAGCCATAGCAAAAAGCACTTTTAAAAAAGACAAACGAATCACAATACGTCTTTACGAGCATGATTATAAAGGAATTCAAAAAAAAGCAATGAAAATGGGTATCCCCTACCAAACCCTCATCTCTGGCATAATTCACAGATACATCGAAGGTGAATTAGTATCAAAAAATGGATAACATCACAATTCACCAGATCAGCTACAGCCTGCGGCTTCCGCTGCCAGGTGATTGTGGGCGTTAGGAAGCGGAATATCCCAGATGACTAAGCGTGACAGAAAACAAAAGAACGAACTCAAGGTGTTTATCTCAAGTCGCGAGTCGATATGTGATGAATGCGGTGAGAATCTCGGCCACGGTGCCTGGATATTACTCCAAGAGAATGACAATGTGAACTTTCGGGACGCCCCTAAAATTATAACATTCGGTAACTGGGGTCTGCTTTTGGCTTTTGATTAACCTCTTTTGAATAAGAAAAGTCAACGGCAGGCTTGAACTCTCTTAGCTATTTAAGGTACGCAACGGAATTTGATACCACTTTATATCAGAAACACTTGACAACGGAAAACGGATTGGGCATGTTCAGAACCCACTGGTAAAACCTGGCAAAATCAGCCTATCTTCTTGATCACAGGGGCACAGAGGACGACCATGAGCAAAACAACCCGACGCCCGCCCATTCCCGTCCCCGTCACCTATAGGGATTGTTTCAAACACTACACCTATGACCAGGACAAGGTCTGCACCCCCGAGGAGACCATAGCCAAGTTCAAGCAGAAACTGGCCGAGGTCAAGCTTGATATCTTGACCGATGTGCGGCGGGTCGACACCGGCCGGCTGGGTATCCCGGTTTACTTCAGCGTTTGCGGCAAGGAAGCCTTCGAGGTCATCCGCAACAAGAAGCAGATGGGCAAGGGCTGCACCAAGGCCCAGTCCCAGGCCAGCGCCTGTATGGAACTGGTTGAGCGCTTCAGCTTTTTCAGCTTCAAGCAAAACCCGGCCAATTTCATCCGGGCCACCTACGCCGAACTCAAGGCCGAGGGGCTGCCCCTGCTGTCCCTCAAATACCTGCTCAAGTCGGTACACGATGAAAACACCTCGGAGGAAACTTTAGCCGAGCTTATCGCTGATATTCCCATCCGGTGGGCCTGGGCCACCAGCCTCAACCGGGGTGAGATGGTCCTGGTTCCTTTTTCCTGGTTCTATGCAATCAATGAATTCAACGGCTCTTCCGCTGGCAACACCTATGAAGAGGCGATTTTACAGGGGCTCTGTGAGATCGTCGAGCGCCACGTCTGCGCAGAGGTGACCCGCGAGCGGATCAAGGCCCCGCTGATCGATCCCGATTCCATCACCGATCCGGTGGCCGCCGAACTGCTAAAGAAATTCACCCGCCACGGGATTCAGGTTTATCTCAACGACTTCACCCTGGACACCGGCATTCCCACGGTTGGGGCTATGGCCATCGATCCATCCACCTTTCCGGAGACCAGCGAGATCGTCTATACCGCCGGTACCACACCGGAACCCAACAAGGCCCTGATCCGAGCCCTGACCGAAGTGGCCCAGTTGGCCGGGGATTTCCATACCAAGGCCAACTACGTGGCCAGCGGTCTGCCCAAGCCCCTGTCCCTGGATGAGGTGGATTACATTGTCAACCCCGGCCGGACCGTAAAGTTAAGCGACCTGCCCGATCTTGGCGACAACAACATGAAGGTGGAGATTGAACGCTGCCTGACGGCCCTTGCCAAGCTGGACATGGAGGTGCTGCTCATCGACGTGCATCATAAGGATTTGCAGATTCCCGCGATCTACACCATCGTGCCCGGCGCCCATTTCCGGGAGCGCTCCATGAGCAAGAACGCCGGGCTGTTCGCCGCCAAGCTGGCCCACGAGCAGATCAGCGACCCCGCCGCCCAGATCGAGCAGTTCAAAAAAATGAGCGCGATCCTACCCCGGGCCTATTTCATCGAGTTCTACCTGGGCAAGAAAAAGACGGCCTTAAATCGCTTCCAGGAGGCCATGGTCCACTTCAACCGAGCCCTGGAACTGAACCCCGAGGCCGAGGATGTTCCCTACATCTACTCTTTCATGGGGGATTGCCTGAAAGACATGGGCCAGTACCAGGAGGCGATCAGGGTCCTGCGCCTGGGTATCGAACTGGATGAGGAACGGCCGGACCTGCACAACCTGCTGGGATTTTGCCATTACAAGCTGGATGACTACGAAACCGCCGTCACCCACTTTTCCCGCTGTATTGAGTTGGAGCCGGCCTCGGCCATCGATTTCGCCAACCTCGGGGTCAACCTGCGCAAGCTCAACCGCCATAACGAGGCGGCCCGCAACTTCAAGATCGCTCTGACCATGGAACCTTACCTGGAGCTCGCCCGCACCCACCTGGACGAGCTATTTGCCGAGCACAACCAAACCGCTGAGAAAACGTCCAGTAGCACCACATCTTGTTGACGCGAGCGGGGCCCGGGCGCTGATATATTCGCGCGGGCTGCTTGCCCGAATCTGCGGCACTGCTGAACGTTTACGGCTCGTTGACCTCGGAGGGCGATGTCTCTGGTGATCTTGTTATTTTAAGCATTGATTTAGATAAAGGATTCCAGCGATGACTTTGCAGATTGAAGAAAAAATTCTGACCGCCATGCTGGAGCACGGCCGGCGGGAGGAGCCCAACGAGGCCTGCGGCTACCTGGCCACCAAGGACGGGGTGGTGGGTCATCATTTCGAGTTAACCAACATAGATGCCGCCCCCGATCACTACACCATGGACCCGGCGGAACAATTTGCCGCCATCCGCCGGATGCGGGAAGAGGGTTTGCAGGTGGCGGCAGTGTACCACACCCATCCCGAAGCCCCGGCCCGGCCTTCTGTAGAGGACATTCGCCTGGCCCATGACCCCGGCATGGTTTATGTTATCGTCAGCCTGATGGCGGGAGTGGACCCGATCCGGGCCTTTAAAATCAATCGGGGCGAGGTTGCCGAGGTGCCTCTGCATGTGCTGGCCGCCCGATAACCATCATTGTAAACGCCCAGCAGCACCGCATCTTCGAAGGGGAATGGGGGGCGGACCACAGGAACATATTGATATAATATATAAAACGTTTAAATTTTGCGTCAAATAAGGCCTTAAAAGGGCATTTTGGGGGCCAAAACACACTTTTAAGAAGAAAAGCACGGTTAGATGGCAAGGGCAAACCGACGTTATGCGTTAGAAACACGTAACCGTTTATCATGTTATTCTAAATATTTAGCAGGAGGCACGCATGGAATTCAAGGCAAATACGGTGCTCATCACGGGCGGTGCGTCCGGGATTGGGTTTGCACTTGCGGAGCGATTTATTCAAGCGGGAAGCAGCGTCATCATCTGCGGTCGCCGCGAAGATAAATTAAAAGAGGCCCAATCGAAATATCCGCAACTGCATATCCGCGTGTGCAACGTGGCCAACCCGGCTGAACGCACGGCGTTGTTTGCCTGGGTAACAGAAACATACCCGGGCTTGAATATGCTCGTCAACAATGCAGGGATTCAACAACGAATTCAACTGCAACAGAAGCCGGCTTGGGAAACCCTGGGTGAAGAGGTGGCGATCAATCTTGAAGCCCCGATCCACCTTTCAACCCTCTTTATTCCCCATCTTCTGCAAAAGGAACGGTCTGCAATCATTAATATCACGTCGGGGCTGGCCTTTGTGCCACTGTCGAATGTGCCTGTCTATTGTGCGACAAAAGCCGCGCTACATTCGTTTACGCTTTCGCTGCGACATCAACTATCCGGCACGCCGATTGCCGTCATTGAAATTATTCCGCCCGCTGTTGATACTGATCTCGGAGGCAAAGGGTTGCATACATTCGGTGTGCCCCTCAATGAATTCACGGATGCCATTGTGGAACAACTGAAAATGGGAAGCATTGAAGCAACATACGGCTTTTCAGTTGAATCGAGCCGGGCAACGCGCGAGCAGTTGGAGGCAATCTTCAAGCAAATGAACCAACCCTTGTAGTAATGAACTTTGGGGACATCCTATTACTATTACGGCGAAAAAGGCAAACTGACCCAGCGCTTGGGCAAAATAGGGATGGCGTGTTAGCATTCCATAGGGCGGCGGCATGAAAGAATCAGGCGAGACCGGAGGATACCGCAAAATCTATATGGAGCTGACCCGACGCCTGGCCCAGACCGATATTGCCGCTTCAGCCGAAATGCTTGGTCTTGGTCTGAATGACGCGCGTGAAGCCAAGGTCCCGTTTTTGGGCAAAACATTTCTGGTATCGCCCACTGGTGTACGGCGATCGGATGGACAGATGTTTTTGGACAATATCGGCAGCGTTCTGTGCCATTACATCATGAACGGCAGCCGGTGCCGGCCAGGCGGCCGCATGGTTACCTTTTCGGCGTTGGCCGGCCCGCTCTTCAAACAGGGCAGCTATTCCCAAGACGCTCTAGAGCGTCCGCTCATCAAGCGCTTTCAAGGGCGTGTGGGAGAGCTGCTGGCGGCCGCAGGCTCGATGGGCGGTCGGCTGGCCGGCGAGGCGGGCATGGGGTCGGTGAGCCTGAGGTTTGACCTGCTTCCCCACATACCGCTACAGGTGATTTTTTATGACCGTGACGATGAGTTCCCAGCCAGGGTGACCCTGCTATACGATCAGAATGCGACCCGGTTTCTGGAATTTGAGTTTTTGGCCGTTCTGGTAACGCTTTTCGTGCAAGGGTTGTCGACCTTCGGTGGATGACCTGAGGAACGGGGTCACATTTTGATTAGTGATTATAGTTTTTATATTATATTATTTCAAGGAGATATGTTGATAGCGCCGATGGTTTAATGATGACATTAATCACAAATCAAGATGTGATTCCAATTGTTTGGACATCCCTGCAAAAACGCAAATTCTACCGGTTTCAATATACGTTCTAAATAAGCGATAGTATCTGATAATATTGTAAATAATACTGATTATTTGAATGATGTAATCTGTAGTATTTGCGTTTTTGCAGATGACATCATTGTTGGATGACTCCAGCTATTTTTTTAAAATTGAAAGGAAAAAACAATAACCCTTGACGATAATATCTTTTTGGGTTATTATGTTTGCAATGATCAAAATATTTAAATGCAAAGAGACTGAGAAAATATTTCAAGGTCGGTTTTCTAAAAAATTGCCACATGACATACAGCGACTTGCGGAAAGAAAACTAATTATGATCCATAGAGCGGCTAATCTTAATGATCTTCGAGTTCCACCTGCAAATCGACTGGAGAAATTGAGCGGCAACCGTGAAAGACAGCACAGTATACGAATAAACGACCAGTGGCGTATTTGCTTCGAATGGCGCGCAGACGGTGTATACAGTGTTGAGATAGTTGACTATCACTGAGGAGGTAGCAAAATGAGAGATTTTCCGCCAACACACCCTGGCGAAATATTGCTTGAGGAATTTTTAGAGCCAATGGGAATATCCCAGTATCGGCTTGCAAAAGATATTGGCGTTCCTGCCATGCGAATTAACAAAATTGTTCGTGGTGAAAGAGGGATTAGTGCTGACACAGCTCTAAGACTGGCCCGGCATTTTGGGATGTCTGTTGATTTTTGGGCAGGTATTCAAGTTCATTATGATACTGAAATGGCTAAAATGAATTTAGGCAATCGCTTAGAGAAAGAAGTCAAAGTTCTTGTTCCAGCAGACTGAAAATCAGTCAATACTCTTTATATCCAGCATCCAACAAAAGCTTAGAGTAATGGGGTCACCCATTAATTATTTGCCGTTGCCCAAACAGGTAATCAAGAACGTTTATTAGCCCACGTTTGAATCCTCTGTTTATCTTTCCATAAACCGTGCAGCGCGTCAGGATCGAGAGTACTTCAAAGGGCTGCTCGATCTCCGGAAACGTTGCTATCCCGCGCGGTTCAAGGTAGGCTTTGCATTCATTTTTAATGATTCCGCATAGATTTCAATTGGATGTTTAATCGTAATAGATTCATTTGATTTGGAAAGTATATCAGCAATCTGCAGCATGCAGGCCGGACACCCGGTGGCTACCTGTGAACATGCGGATGCTTTGATATGATCACATTTGCGTTTGCCGATGGCGGACGACAGTTCATAGTATTGCAGATTAAAACTTCCGCCCAGTCCACAGCACCAGTCCGACTCGGGCATTTCTTTTAAGCGGTATCCCGGGTTGGCAAGAATGAGTTGCCGGGGTTCCTCCATTACTCCGAGCGATTTTTTGAGATGACACGGGTCGTGATAGGTTACGTCAACTACACCGGATCGATGCCCTAATTCACCTTTTTCAAGTCCGATCTTTGTAACCAGGAACTGATTGATATCCATAGTTTTTTCCGCTATCTTTTCGACGCCGGCTTTGATGGCGCCGGAATCATCCTTAACCATCATGGGCCATATTTTACGAATTGTTGTGGTGCAGGTTGCACAGGCCGTAACAAGATAGTCAAAGTCGTGTGATTGAAATTTTTCCAGATTGTGGCGCACCAGCCGGTTAAATGTAATCGTATCGCCTGAAGAAATGGCCGGTATGCCGCAACATCCCTGGTTTCCAGGCATATAAATCCCGACACCGCTATGATTTAAAACATCGACAACAGACCGGGCCACACGGGGAAAAATTTTGTCAATAAGGCACCCGACATAAAAAGCCACTTTGATCCCGGAGCGGGCCGGTTTTGAATTTAAAGACGGCAGCATGCGATGAAAGGGCATTGGTGCCAGGGGCACGAAATGCCGTTTCTGCAATAACGGCGAAACAAATCTGGCACAGGAGGTGCCGATAAGCTCGTTTGCCGGCTGCGTGAAAATTTTTTGGAATTTTGTGCCCCACTCCGCCAAACGGTCAAAGAATTCCGGACGGGATAGCATTCCTCTTAATATCAGTTTTTGAACCGGCGGCAGTCCCATATAGCCGGTGAGAATGGCGCGGGCTTTTATGAAAATTTCAAGGGCGTTGACACCACTGGGACAATTGGCGCCGCATGATCCGCACAACAGGCACTTATTAAGACGTACGTACACCCCTTCAGGATCTTTGAACATTTCCTGCATCAGGCCCTCTAAAATGGCCAGTTTGCCCCGGGCTACATCGGCTTCACGGCCTGTTTGGGCAAAGAGCGGACAGACCGCCTGGCACATTCCGCACCGCATACAGACGATGAGCTGTTCTTCAAGTTCTCCCATGAGATTTGTCAGTGTTTTCATATTTTCTAAAACTATCAAACAGTTAATTACTTATCAAGCAACTTCTCAATAAATTGTTGGAGTCCACCGAAGATACATTACTATTCGTATTGACAGCAATAAATTCTACGGTATCGCATTGGTGTGGCTGCTGGTAACAGACTGTCCGGGCGGTGTGATTCAGCTTCGCGGCGGGATGGACAAACGCGGCGGCAAGATACGGGTCAAGCATATTGCAGAAGTCCTTGCCGAATGCTATTTTTCTAATTATTAGTTAATGCACCGTTGGCATTAAGAGAAAATGTTGTCATAGATTTGGTATGTCTAAATGTCATATCAGACGTTGTAGCGCCGGCAGTGTCAACTACAAAAGATCCGGAATAAGTTATAGCGGTATTCTTAGAAAAACCAGTAGGCAGAGCAGTGGCAGAGATAGTTATAACAGATGCTTGTCCTTTGTCAGCGGCATAAGCCAGGGCTATGGAGTAAAAGTTTTTGGCTTCTGCCCGGGCGGCAGATTCGTAACCTGTTCGCTGATAGTTTAAAAAATTCGGAATGGCAATCGCCGACAGGATACCGATAATAGCCACACTGATCATCAGCTCAATCAGGGTAAAACCCTTTTCGTTGCCGCCTCTAACTTTATGAATCATTTTTAATTTCTCCAGTTTCCGGAAGGCATATTCTGGGATAGCCTCTTGATGATCTCATAAAAAGTCACGCATTCAACTATAGATGGCTAAGTAAAAAGGTTCATATACAAGGCGTAGTATTTTTTCAGGAACGAGGCTATACATGTAGTATGCCGAGTGTCTGAAAAAATACTACAACGCAGTAGATGGGACTTTTTACGACGCCATCAACCTTGGGCGTTAGGTAAAGGCTGACAACCACGAAGCTTTAATTAAGTTTATCGACACGTTCTAATAATTCTTTAACTCTGCTTTCGGTAACAACTGTAAAAAAACTTATATAGGGTCTTAGGGCAGAGATATATTTTAATCCACAGATTTCGCAGATTACACAGATTACAATGAATACGCGATTAAGGTTGCGGAATCTGTCGGGTTAAATTCCCCGCAGCTTGCTGCGTTAAGATAGAAAATATCATTTGTTGATACCCCGTGGCTTGCCGC
>NZ_JAZFTO010000155.1:0-13992 GCF_036446775.1 Candidatus Desulfatibia sp. | reverse complement strand
GCCAAGGATGCGGTAATTGTGAAGAAAGCTGTCAGGTCGGTGCGGTGAGCGTTTCTGAAAAAGAACAGTACGCTGTTGTAAACCTGGACCGCTGTCTTGGATGCGGCGTTTGTGTCTCTAACTGCCCGACTGAATCAATATCCCTTTTGAAAAAACCTACCGAAGTAATACCACCACAAACACGTGAAGAACTTGTTGATATTATAATGGAAAGGAAGAAAGGTAGATTTGGGAAATTAATGTTGACAGGAAAACTTTATTTCGATGCTGTCCGAACAGGACAGACTCATCTTTTAAAACCATGAGGAAAACCATTTGGTGAGTTAAACTTCGCGCCGGAAGCCGCTTTAGCCAAAGCAACAGAACCCTCTGACTTTGAAACAGACCGGTTATTTCGTGATATGGATATCATCAGAAGGCCCCGTATCGCCCCGCCGCTTGAAAGTATCAAAAGTTTATTGTAACGTATAGAAGCTCTCATTATTCCGGTGCGGGGGAGTTTCATAAAATCGTAATGCGATTTTATTTATGGATAAGAAAAAATTGAAATTGGTCCTTTCTCGTGAGGCATTGATATTTAGCCTTGTTGTGATTGCTGGCATTCTGATTGCGAAAATCGGCTATGGTGTGCGCAGCGGGAAAGATGCTAATATTTCCGGAGTAATTTTGTATATCTTTTGCCAACTTATTCGTTTACTAAGATGGACCATTAAGATAAGGTTTATTAAGGGGTAAAATTAACCAGACAGCAAACAGTAATTTTGACCCGCACCTTCGGAGAACAGGTTAAGTTGGAAGTAAAAATAATTAAGCAAGGAGAGAAAAATGATCCATATTGAGAATCTAACAAAACAGTATAAGGATATCTGTGCCGTGGATCAAATCAACTTCGACATCCATAAAGGTGAAGTCTTGGGACTGCTGGGGCCCAACGGCGCCGGCAAAACCACCACACTTCGAATGCTCACCGGCTTTCTGCGGCCCACCGCCGGAACTATTCGTGTCAAAGGCTTCACCATTGCGGAAAATCCTTTAGAGATCAAAAAACTGTTAGGTTACCTTCCGGAATCGGCACCGCTTTACCATGATATGATCGTTTACGATTACCTGGATTTCGTCGCCAATATCCGGGAAATTGACGGAAATGAGAAACTCAAACGGATTAAGTATCTTGCAGACCTGTGCGGTCTTAACGATGTTATGCACCAACCCATCGGCGAACTCTCCAAGGGCTTTAAACAACGGGTGGGGCTCGCCCATGCCATGATGAGCGACCCGGAAATACTGGTTTTGGACGAGCCCACATCGGGCCTTGATCCCAACCAGATCATTGAGATTCGAGAGATTATCAAACGCATCGGAAAGGAAAAGACCGTTATCCTCTCCACCCATATTCTCAGTGAAGTCGAAGCTGCGTGCGACCGGGTTGTCATCATCAAACAGGGTAAAATCATTGCAGACGGCAGTCTGGAAACCCTTAAGCAATCTGCCGGTAGAAAGAACCGCATAAACATTTTGCTCCTGAATTCAGATTATGAATCGGTCAAAAAAGAGCTCGGTTCCATTGAGGGCGTTGAGGAGGTACAAATGGAGACGAATAATGAGGGTGTCCTTCAGGCAAGCGTTATCTGCCGACCTTCGGCTGATCTTCGGGGCGATATTTACCGGAAAATCAAAGAGACCGAATGGATTTTGATAGAACTTTATCAGGAAACGCAAACCCTTGAGAATATCTTCCGAGAACTTACTACGGAGAACTAAGATGCGGCAGGTTATTCATATTTTCATCAAAGAGTTCAGAGGCTATTTTGTCACCCCTATCGCCTACATTGTTATATCCATTTTTCTTATCGTCACGGGGTGGTTCTTTTTTTCAACTTTTTTTCTTTTTAACCAGGCCAGTCTTCGAAACTTCTTTGATCTGCTCCCCCTTATATTCTCCTTTATCATCCCGGCCGTCACCATGCGGCTGTTTTCCGAGGAGCTTAATGTCGGCTCTTATGAGATTTTGCTGACCCTTCCCGTAACCTATCACGACGTAATTCTTGGAAAATTTATAGCAGCAGTCGCTTTTGTGGCGGCTATGCTGGCTCCCACCCTGGCCTATCCCATAAGTATATCGTTTTTAGGTAACCTCGACTGGGGTCCGGTGGCAGGGGGATACATCGGTGCGATTTTTCTGGGTGCCTCCTATGCAGCCGTCGGGCTTTTGGCCTCATCGCTGACGCGCAATCAGATCATTGCCTTTATCATCGGCACGGCCATTTGCATCAGTCTCACATTGATCGACAAAATGCTTTTTTTCCTTCCCCGAACGTTGTTGCCATTTTTAGAATATCTGGGAGCCGATTTTCACTTCCAGAACATTTCAAAGGGCATTATCGACTCAAGGGACTTGCTTTATTTTCTGAGTATTATTTTTATCAGTCTCTACGGCACACATCTTGCGCTGCAAGAGAAAAATTAAGGGAAATTTAAATGGGTCTGAAAAACATATCCGCAAAATATATAAAATTTCTTGCTTATCTGCTTGTTATTATCCTGGTCAATTTGGCAGGAATAACACTTTTTTTCAGGATTGATCTGACGGAAAACAAGATATACTCTATCTCAAATGCCAGCAAACGGGTAGTATCCACCCTTTCGGAACCATTGACCATTAATGTTTTCTTCACCCGCAACCTTCCAGCGCCCCACAATAGTACCGAACAGTATCTCAAAGACCTGCTAAAGGAGTATGCGACCTATGCCAATCGATACTTTAACTACCGCTTTTATGATGTCAGCCCTGATGAGGGCGATATCAGTCGGGGAACTATGGAAAATCGGGAATTGGCGAACAATTACGGCATTCATCCGGTTCAGATTCAGGCCTTTGAAAAGGATGAAATTAAATTTCAGACGGCTTACATGGGCCTTGTGCTGATCCACGGCGATGTCATTGAACGTATCCCCACGATTACATCCACGGACGGACTCGAATACAAGCTGACAAACGCCATTTTAAAACTCAACAACAAGGTCAGCGCCCTCTTAAGCCTGCCCGAAAAAATCCGAATCAAACTTTTCCTCTCCTCTTCCCTCGAACAGGTTGCACCGTATATGGGATTGAACCCACTTACTGAAATACCCGCAAAAATAGAGCGCATTGTAAAGAGACTCAACAACAAGCATTACGGCCAACTGCAATTCGAATATTTGGATCCCTCCACAGATCAGAACCTTAAAAAGGAATCTGAGAAGTATAACCTTGTGAGCCTCTCATGGCCGGCGCTTTCCGGAAAAATCAAGCAGGGTAAAGGCGTCATAGGTCTTGTGATGGAATACAAAGACAAATCAGTTCATATCCCGCTGTTGCGGGTTTTCAAAATTCCGATCATAGGAACTCAGTACCAATTGACGGATATAAATCAGATGGAAGAGATCATCAACGAGAGCCTGGAATCCCTCATCGATATCAACGAGAATATAGGTTTGCTGGCAAGTCACGGCACCCTCGATGTTGAGGGCTCCTTCCAGACCGGCCCAACCCGGCCGGGAGATTCGGATCAGGTAAACAACTTTCGGGAACTTATATCGGAAAACTACACGATTAAGGCCGTCAATCTTAAAGAGGGCAACATTCCTAAAGGCCTCGACTGCCTGGTCATTGCGCGGCCCACGGAAACCTTCAGTGACTATGAGCTGCTTCAAATCGACCAGTTTCTGATGCAGGGCAAAAGTTTAGCCGTCTTTCTGGACGCCTTTAACGAGGTAATGCCGCCCAGTCCTCAGGGCATGGCCTTCAGGGGACAAAATCCTCGTTATGTTCCCCTGAAGACCGGACTCGAAAAACTTTTGGCCCATTACGGTGTCAGCATCAGAAAGTCGTATGTCATGGACGAAAGCAGCTTTAAACAGAGAACTCCGGCACGATTCGGCGGCGGGGAACGACCCATTTATTTTGCGCCGGTGATCAAAAACCGCAATATCAACCACGATTTGGAATTTATGAAGAATATTAAAGGTCTTATTGCCTTAAAAATTTCCCCGCTGGACTTGGATACGCAGCGCATCAAGGAAAACGGTCTTGCGGCCCACAGGCTCTTTTCCTCTTCGGAAAAATCCTGGGAAATGAGCGGGCAGATTAACCTCCATCCCATGTTCATTCAGCCGCCGAAATTAGCCGATGATATGCAGAGCCTACCCCTGGCATATATTATCGAAGGTGAATTTCCCAGTTATTTTGACGGCAAACCCATTCCCGAGAAGACTTTGGCAAAGGGTGATGTTAAAGAATCAGACGCTCAGAAAGAACCGGACAAGAAACCCGATGTTGATCTTTCGAAAATAAAGGGTGAAGGCGAATTTCTCTCCCAAGGAAAACCCGGCAAAATCTTTTTGATGGCATCCTCGGATATGCTCAAGGACAATATCCTCGACCCAAAAGGCCGCAATCCGAATACCATGTTTATCATGAATCTGCTGGATTACCTGAACAACCGGGAAGACATTGCCGTTATGAGAAGCAAGGAGCAGCGCTTTAATCCTTTGGCTGATACCGGTCCGGGGATCAAGACAGTCATAAAATCTTTTAACATCGCGGGGTTGCCCGTACTGGTCGTACTGTTCGGTCTAACGGTCTGGTTCCGCCGGCATTCGCGCAAAAAACACATCCGGATGATGTTTCAGAAATAGGAAACGGCACCCATGAAACTCAAGAAAGAGTACGGCATTCTTTTTATTGTGATAGCAGCGCTTTCTTTATATCAGATTCTCCGCAATCCGGACAAAATCAGCTACCGGTTGCCGGAGTTGTCCGAAATCTCAAAAGGGAACATTACAAAAATTGAAATTTCAAAACCCGAAGGCCCCATCATATTGAGCAAGACTGCTAATGGATGGAAGCTTCTGCCCCAGGGTTATCCGGCCGACACGGGCAGAGTTAAAAACATGCTGAACATCATCAGAAAACTCACCCTGACAACCCTGGTTTCCGAATCCAAATCCTATGACCGCTATGGTCTGGATAACGAAAAAAAAATTGCGGTGAAAGCCTGGCAGGGGGAACAACTCGAACGGGAATTTGAGGTGGGCAAAACGGCCTCATCTTTCCAGCACACCTTTGTCCGGATCGCCGGAGACCACCGCGTCTATCATGCCCGCCAAAATTTCAGAAGCGACTTTGACCAGACCATGGAACGTCTCAGGGACAGGAATGTGCTTTCTTTTGATAAAGCAGAAATTCATGAAATCCACATCATCCGGGGCCGACAATCGATGGTCATCACCCGCAGGCAGATACCGGTGACTGTTACTGCCGCTAAAAAAGAGCAAGCCCAGGAGGCCACAGTTTCGGAAACCGAAGCCTTGTGGCAGACTGATGAGGGTAAAAAAGTTGATGAATCCAAATTGAACCCCCTACTTTCGACCCTTTCCAACTTAAGCGGTGATAAATATATCAGTGGCCGCGAAAAAGGGGATTTCACTGATCCGATTTATAAAATTTTGTTAAAAGGCACCCGGGATTACTCCCTGTCCGTATTTGCCAAACCAGACAAGGATAGTGAAAACTACCCCGCTGTTTCTTCTGGAAACGACTACCCGTTTGAACTGCCCGAATGGAAGGCAGACGATATTATGAAAAACCCGGATGAGATGCTGGTAAAAGATGAAACAAGCAAAACTTCAAAATAAAATCGGCCTAATCAAAAAATGGTTATACAGAACTTATTTCGGCACCGTCATAATTGATGAAAAACAGAGAATCTTTATGAATTTTTAAAATTTGAATCCAAAAAATCAAGATTTACAAACCACATCTTTAATGATATTAATCTAATGTTTGAGAGGACAGATGATCCCTGACACAATAGAGTTGGTGGCAATAGGAAAATGAGCATGGATTCTCCACAGTACATTGATCTTTCAGCCTCGGACCTGTGCCTTACGGTTTTGGCAGCAGATGTGGATGCCTCGCAGTTTGCCGTGCACATGCAGGACCGGGCTTCAGGGTTCGGCTTTGAGGTTGAGGCCAGGGTTATCGGCGCGAGCCATTTCATCAGCTTTAAATATGCTGACCTGCAGATCCATGAGGTCGTTTCCTGCGCGGAAGTAAAGGCTTCATCTGCAAGGATATATTACGGTTCGCTGGAGGATGTTTCAGATTCGCTTGACCTGAGTCTTTTCAGCAAGGTTTCCTATGCTTTCACTCCGCGTATTATCAAGGCCGGTTTAGGGGATGGCGAGCCCCTGCGCATTGAGCGCATGGCCCAGAGCGCCGGGCAGCATAAGAATCAGCTTGGATTGGTATACGAGTTCTCAGGCTTTAAGGGTCTTGCGCAGCCAAAAACAATAATCTGGCTTGGGCTTGATGAGTCAGGGGCAAAGGTATCCACGATTCATTCATATCCCAACGAGAGGAACATTGTGGTCACTCAAAGCCGGATCAGGATTGAACGTTGACAGGAAGGAACTTGCAGATAACGATTTAACGCTTGTCAACTAGGTAACCAGTAAACCCAGTTAACCCAATTGGAGGTGTTTATGAGTGAAAAATTTAAACTGGTCAAAGAGTATCTTCATGATATGGAATTAGCCATAATAAGTGAAAACATTGAAGAAGAACTTGTTGTTGTGGAAGACGAGGAAAAAGGCATTAAAAATCTCATCATAGATTGCGAAGAACCGATACTTGTTCTCGAACAGGTCATCATGAAAGTTCCGCCAAGTCCGACAGATTTTTTCAAGCGCCTTTTGCAGATGAATCGAAATCTGGTCCACGGCGCCTTCGTGATTGATGAAAATGCAGAGATTATTCTTTTCCGGGATACCCTTCAGCTTGAAAATCTGGACAGGAACGAGCTCGAAGCCTCTATTCAGGCATTGAGCCTGGCACTGTCAGAGTACGGATCTGAACTTTTGGAGCATGTTGCTTGATTTTAGGCAATTCGTCAAATGTTTCACGGGTTAAATGTGTATGCAACAAACGGTTTAGCCGATGAACAAATCAACGATTTTATAAGGAGGAAGTTAATTATGTCACTTTTCAAACGCCTTTTCAAAGTTGGCCAGTCGCAAGCCCATGCGGTTGTAGATAAATTCGAAGATCCTATAAGGATGACAGAGCAAGGGATCAGGGATCTGAAAAAAGATCTGCTAGAGGCCATGACCAGTCTGGCCGAGGTCAAGGGGATTGCTATACGGACGAGAAAAGATTCTGAAAACAATAAAAAAATTGCCGCTGACTATGAAAGAAAGGCGATGCTCCTTTTACAGAAAATACAAAACAATGAAATGGATGCCCAGGATGCTGAGCGAATTGCAACCGAGGCCCTTTCAAAAAAGGAAAATCATGCCAATGAGGCCGTCAGGTTGGCGCAGGAAGCTGAACGCCATGAACAGATGGCAAATAAATTGCAGTCAAATGTCAGCAAGGTAAAATCAAGTATAACAACCTATGAAAATGATCTTATTACCTTAAAAGCCCGCGCCAAAACAGCAGCATCCACCAAGAAAATCAACAAGCAACTGGCAAATGTCGACTCTTCCGGTACAATTGCAATGCTGGAAAAGATGAAGGCCAAGGTTGAAGAAGACGAATCCCTTTCCCAGGCTTATGGTGAGATTGCAAGTGCCGATAGAAGCGTTGATGATGAAATTAATGCCGCACTTGAAAGCGGTCAGAAAGTGGCTGCATCGGATAGTCTTTTGGAACTGAAAAAGAAGATGGGAATCACATAGGACTGGAGATAAAATGAGTTGGAAAGATCTTTTTAAAAAGAAAAAGGGCAACGGACCCGATCCTTTGGCAGAACTTACCCTATCCAAGCTTCGGGTTGGCTATATGGTGGACTTTGACATGAAAACATGGCGGGTTACAGCATATAATCAGTATGATTGGGGTTCCGGGGATCTCACCTACGAATGGCAGCTCGAAAGTCTTGATGAGACCATTTATCTGGAAAGAGAGGCCGATGATGAGGACGATTGGAGCATAGGCAGAAAAATTGCCATTGGCCGCCTTGGATCCGGAATAAAAGCACACATTCGTAAAGATGAAGCCCCGCCTGATGAAATTACATTTGAAGGCATAACCTACTATCTCGAGGAGTCGGGCAGCGGGCATTTTCTTAAGGACGGAAAAGGCCCGGGACAGAAGTTTTTTGTATGGGACTATGAAGACGATTCCGGCAAAAAGTTCCTTTCCATTGAACAGTGGGGAAAAAATGATTTTGAGGCGTCAACGGGGATATCTGTTGAGGAATATCAATTTACAAACATTCTGCCGGGGAAAAAATAGTTCATGACACTCAATTCCAATATTTCCATCCTTCTAAATAGTACTTGAGCACCACCGGCTTGTCTATGGTACTGACCTGCGGATTCTTGCCAATCAAATCCTTTGTGAAAATAAAAAGGTTTCTAACGATGTCGTCTTCAAGATACCGGGTCGGCACCTTAATCTTGATTTTGTCGATAGACAGCTTCATCTTTGAGGCCATTACAAATCCCCAGTCACCAAAGGACGGGATATATGCATGATAGGGGTTAGTGCTCATACCGGTTGCTTTGATGGTATTGTTGATGCACCAAAAGGCCTTGTTTGAGAAAAACGGACTCGTGGCCTGGGTGAGAAAAATCCCGGTACGCGCCAGGTGTGAGGCCGCCAAATGATAAAATTCCTTGCTGTATAGCCGCGCCAGGGACGTATTGTTCGGATCGGGCAGATCCGCAATAATAACATCGAACAGATCTTTTGTGTTTTTAAGAAATATAAAGGCATCTTGGTTAATTATCTTAACCTTAGCATTTTTCAGGCTTTGCTGATTAATTTTACTTAAAAGCGGGTTATCACGCGAAATTCGAGTTATTACAGGGTCAATGTCAACAATGGTCACCCTTTTGACATCACTATACTTTAAAACTTCACGGACTGCCAAACCATCTCCACCGCCTAAAATAAGAATGTTATATCTGTAAGGTGCGACTCCCAAAGGGATGTGTACCAAAACTTCGTGATACCGATATTCATCGATGGATGAAAACTGAAGATTTCCGTCAATATACATGCGGATGTCATCTTTGTTTTTTGTTAAGACAATCTTTTGATATCTGGTCTGTTGGGAAAATATAATTCGATCCTGATAAAGCTCTTTGCTCAAGTTATGCATAAGAGACTTGGAAGAAAAGAACATGGTAAAAAGAAACAGACAGACGCCAATTGCCGCCACCGTATAGTACTTTCTTTGACTGATCCGTAGTTCTTCCTTAAAGCACCACAGATTCAAAAAACCGATTCCCATATTGACAAGTCCAAAAAA
Organism: Candidatus Desulfatibia sp.; assembly: GCF_036446775.1. NCBI lineage: Bacteria > Pseudomonadati > Thermodesulfobacteriota > Desulfobacteria > Desulfobacterales > Candidatus Desulfatibia > Candidatus Desulfatibia sp. The sequence goes on along the minus strand of NZ_JAZFTO010000155.1, from coordinate 4,690 downwards.
CAGAGAGCTCTTAAAGGTTCCCAGAAAAGGAAGAAACAAAAATGGGAAAAGGAGTGTGGCGATAAAGGCACCAAGATAATCGACCGAAAGGATATTTGATATATTGATTTTCAACGTATAGTATTTTCCCATGATCCTTGTTAATAAAGGGATTTCCAGGCCGATTAACGTACCGATAATCAGGATCAGGAGAATCATAAAAATCGTGTAAGAATTTGTATAGGCGTAGCCGAAATAAAGGACGGGTATACTGGTCCCGCCGACAAAGCCGAGAATAATTTCAATGGCTATGAATTTTGAAAGAAGGTTGGTTTTAAAAATCCGGGATATATAGGCACCGATCCCCATGGCAGCCATATAGAGACCGATGGTGATGGAAAACTGTTTGACACTGTCGCCCAGAAAATATGCCGAAGCTGTCGCGATTAAAAGCTCATAGATAATGGAACAAAGGCCCGCGATAAATACGGACAATATCAGGATGGAGATCTCTTTATGTGATTCAAGTTTCGATTCTTGGTTCATAATAAAACTACGAAAAAGAGTGGGGAAGGTGCCAAGAAAAAATCTGCGGGTTGTCGGTTTTATGCATGCGTATGGATGTTAAATGTATGACAGGTAATATCTTTTGCCGGAATTTGCAAGGGGCTGAGGCCGTAAATATAAAACGTCATTTCCCGGATCTGGGTCCCCTGCTACTGGGGCTGGACCCACCCACACTGCCGGTTCTCACACTGGGGCCCGTGTAATAACGAGGGCCGCCAAAATACCAGAATGAAGGATAATAGGTAGCGCCTCTATAATAGCCCGCATACCCCCATCCGCCCATACTGGAACGCAATATTAAAAAATAAAGTACTGCCAGGATGACAATCAGCCCGAGAACAACACTTCCTCTTTGACTGCGCATAAGGGCTCCTTTCAATCAACCTCAATCGCTTCTATCATTTTGGTAAATGTCTGATTGGCGATTTCATTCACTACAACACCGATAATTAGCGCTATTATCCCTGCAATTAGAAACGGTAATGGAGACCCTCTTTTCCGATGTACTAAAATTGTAATATTACCACTTACATTACGCGATCTTTCGGATTCAAATTCGAAATAATAGGTCCCCTTTTGAAGGGTCATCTTCATCTTGTAGCTATTCTTGCTTTCTGCCCACGGACCTTCACTATCCCGGCCAGACTCCGCCCAAAATTCTTCCCCGAAACCGAACAAATAATTTTTGTCCTGATCCAGGACATTGCCGGTTACAGAGCTCCATTGGCCGTAACTAACGCGTTGAAACACTTCAACAAGATAGACCGTACGATCCTTTTTAACCTGAATCGGCCCAACGATTCCTCCTTGTAACGGCAAACTTTTGGATATCGACTTCCCCCAGGAAAAGTTAACGACTAAAGCTGAAATCAAGCAAATAGAGCCAAAAGCGATCAATGCGATGGCGATCTGAGTCAATGTTTCCAGCTTACTCCCGGGTTTTTGAACCCCTAAGGGAACGGCCCTTTTTTCTGTTTTCATTTTTTGACCTTTAAGATATTTTTGGGAAAGATCGGATTTTTCCTCCACGTTATTTCTTCGTTAAATAATCATGACATGCTGAAAAACAAAATGGCCGAAAAACTGATGGCCATGATCATTTCAAGGAATCCTGCCCCAAGATTTCGATCGAATTGAATCTCGTGATTCAACGCCGCCCGGGGAATAATAACCTTGTCAAAAAAAATTCGAACAACCGGTAAAAGGATGAAAACCAAAACAACGTCCATGCCAAAGAATGACAAATTGTATTTCCAGCTGATAAAGTTTCCTGAAGCGCCTTTCATCAAAATAATACCAACAGCCACAAGGGTTCCACCAAAGGCAATGCCTGCGGCAACATTATCCTTTTCAATTTCCTCATGAATATCAAAAGGCGTTATGCGGTTATAGATCCAGGCAAAAGCAATTAAAGCCATCTGACCGAGAGCAAAAAACGCCAACGCTGTATGTACGCCGCCGCCTTCGCCATGTATTGCTCCGGCAACAATCATGCCCGAAGCAATGTAAGAGCCAAATTGAACCGCACCTGTGCCGACATTTCGATCTTCAATGATCTCCTTAACATTAGAAAATTTATAAAGAATCAGTTTGTCATTAATAAATCGGGAAATGTTAAGCAGAATGATCCCAAATATTGTATAACCGCCCACAAAAAGAAGATCCATAAGAATACCCTGTGACGGCCCCAGCAGGGCACCAATATAAATGATTGTCGTTGCGCAGAAATAGCCGCCGATACTTGTAGATAAAGCGACATTGTCCTTATGGGTCAATTCATCATCGACCTTATATGGCGTGAGAAAGTCATTGACCATTTTGGAGAACAAGACAATGAACATGAACAAAAGAATGAGGCTTGCGCCATGTAATATTTCATAACCTAGATTTTCCATGACCGCTCCTTTTTACTTTCAAGGGCTATGAATGGTTATTTGCCGCGAGTTAATGGATTCACTATGGGGGATCCAATTTTTGTCAAACATACGCATTCCCATTGTTAGTTTAGAGTGCCCAGGATAGCTGAAAATACTAAAGTTGTGTCATTCTGTCAACTTTATTTACTTTTCTAATAAATTAATCAATAAAAATCAAATTTCAATTCCTGCTAGTCGCGAGGGACCCAACATTATAGCCTTGTCACCCTTTTGAATTCCAAAATCCTTCTTACAGTTCAAGAATGTCTGGTCTCCTCTTTTGATGCCGATAACGACATATCCCTTATTTATTGACCATTCAATAAGTTCTGCCGCCTGCCATTTTTCCATTTTTTCAATATTTACCAAGTATAGCTGTTGTCCGTATGTATTGCTCGTAATTTCAGTGATAATAGTCTGTACTCCCGGGTCTTGCATTTCCTGGACAAGGAGGTTGGTTGTAAGAGGAGCGATACAGACAACACTGTCACATCCAGCGGCTTTAAACTGTTTAATTTTATCATTGTCAAGACATTCAACTACGGTGATCACGGAAGGGCTAAGGTTTTTCACTATGAGAATCGTCGCGAGGTTCTGATCGTCAGAATGTAGATTCACCGGATCTTTTGAAAGGACTATAGCGTGGCTGGCGGTATATAGGCATGCCCTTTTGAGTACAGACTCTTTTGTAGGATTTCCTTTTATGAAAAGAACATCCATTTTTTCAAGCTCTAAAGGAAGCTCGTCAAGTGTCTCATCAATCAAGCAAATTTGTTTGTATTTGCTGGATGGATCGAATTTCAACTCATCAATAAGTTTTATTATCTTCTCCAGGTTGTTGAAATTAATAATTATCACATGATTTGTAAGTTTCAGTTCAGCCATACCTCGCGATCTCCTTGATTTTGACTCTATCAGTTTGGAAGCTACTTCAGATAATATAAAGCCAAGCATTCCAATACCAAGAATCATTGTAGGAAGTCCAATGAAATATCTTCCGCCGGCACTTTCGGGAAAAAAATCACCATAGCCTACTGTAGTTATAGTAACGACAGCCCACCACAATCCATCTGACCATTTTAAATCAGGCTTGCTTTGCATCTCAAAGAAGAGATAGCCTGAGGCCGAAAACCAAAGGAGAGCCAAAAAAAACAGAACTGTTTTGAAAGACGTGATGTTGATTTTAGTAGTGTATTTAATGAAAAACTTGATGAGAAAATTAAACATCTGATCTTTCTTGCTCCCATAGAATTTTTAGTTTTTTTGCCCTTTCAGTGGTTGCTTTATTTCCCCACAACCCTTTTTTTGCTATACGGGCTTTCTTTTCTTCCACAAGATAGAAGGCCATTCTTTCGAAGGGGTAACGGATGTATACGAGAGCCATGCCATTTTTTATCATCTCAAGACCAATATCCTTCCCTCCGCATTCAATATAGGAGAGTACTCGGTTCTTGTCATCCAATTTAAACTCGATAAATCTCAAGGTCAGTTTTTTACCGGCGAACTGCTTGATTAAAAATGAAAACCCTTGTTGTGCAATGCCCGCCACATAAGGGTCGTTCACCGTGGGATCAAAGGATTTTATGCCTAAAATCTTAACGATGAAGTTCTGATTTTCCGTTTTAACTGCAATCTCGTCACCATCGATGGCCTTCACAAATTCTACTTCAGTACCGCTTTTTACTGAAAGTGATCCAGAAGCCGAAGTTAAACTTAACTTAAAGGATATGATTCTATAGGTAAAAAAAAATGATAAACTGAAGAGGATTATAATCATTGACCAATAAAAAATATTATAATGCGCTCGCATAGATATGACCTCTTAGATCGCGTTTGAAAGATCAGAATTCAAATACGCTTTTTGTATTTCAGATCTCGTAAATAATGATAGATGATGCGGTGATTTTTTGAACAAAACGTTCCATCTCTAATCAAAAAGTTGGGTTCAAAGGTTCAACGTTCAAAGGTTCAGAGGTTGGTCCCTCATTTAATTACCCCTATGAATTCAACTCTATAGGGAATAAGCGTGAAGCGATTAACCTCTCCGAGGCGTAGGATCGTGCCTCTACCAGCCGGAGGCCTGAACACTGAACCCGACTCGGCTGAGCTCGTCGCAGGCTGAACCTCCTAACCCAGACCGACCGGATGTTCAATTTTTGTGAAATCCCGCAGTATATAACGGCCTACGGTCATTTTTATCTGGTGAATGATGAGGTCTGAATTTACGA